>CALRIB010000032.1 GCA_943359705.1 Candidatus Nomurabacteria bacterium
ATCCCGCGATACTTTCGCAAAGAATGCGGAGGTACGTGACGACCGGCACTTGAGAATCCTCGGTCGTCGGATCGAGATTACGCTGCACGCTCGCAATCGAGATGATGCGGTCATGCGCTTCTTCGAGGTGGAGGCGGCTTTCCTCGGACTTCACGGTACCCGCTTTGAGCAAAATAATACTCGCGATGAGCTGCAGAGAGTTGGCGATGCGGTGTCGCATTTCCTTTAAGAGAGTATCTTTTTGCAACATCAACCGCGCTTTATCCCGTTGCGTCTTTCGTTCGGCGGTTACGTCGGAAATCGAAAGCAACATGTTCCGCCGACGGTCTTCAAATTGAATCTGGCGCGCATTAATGACCATCACGCGCGGTCCCATTACCTCGAAATCGTGCTCTACTTCGTATTCCTCGACTGTCGTATTGTCTGGAATGACTTGTTCGAGCAGGGTGCGGAGGGCAGGGATGTCCCACTGCCCGTTGCCGAGCTCGTAGAACAGTTTGCCTTGCGTCTTGGCTTGCGTAAGGTCGAATTTTTTATAGAACGAGCTACTTGCAACTATTATGCGCAGCTCCTCGTCCAGTACTATCAGTGGTTCACGGATGGTGTCGATTATCGCTCTTGTGAGGATATGACCATCTTTGGAGTCACCGAGCGGGTCTACGACCCCTCGTGTATTCACTCGCCAATAGTATACCTATCCCGCACGAAAGCGAGGCGTCGAATTACGATCGTGCGCGAAGGGGGAGTCGCACCGTGAAGCGTGTGCCTTTTCCTAGGTCAGACGTAAACGTAATCGTGCCGCCATGTCCTTCCACAATCGCGCGTGCAAGATACAGGCCGAGCCCCGAACCGTTGGCTTTGAGGCCGACCGCAATCGAGCCCCGGAACAGTTTCGTAAATACCTTGTCGTGTTCGGCGAGCGGAATACCGACGCCGGTGTCGATAACGTCGACCTCGGCGTACTCTTTTGTCGCGCGCGCGTGCACCGACACTTCTCCTCCGCCGGCAGTGTAATCAATCGCATTGGTGAGAAGCGCGCCGAAAACGATGCGGAGTTTGTCGGGGTCGATGTGGACGAGCGGTAAATCAGGAATCTCGCTTTCAAGTCGCAACTTCTTTTTTTCAATCATCGGTTGCAATTCGTGCATCACGTCGGTAAGTAGCGCCTTGAGGTCGCCGAACTGGAAGTCGTATGTAAATGAGCCGGTTTCTATGTCAGAGGCGTTGAGGAGTTCGTCCGCGATGCTCGTCATGGCCGCCGTGGATGCGGCCGCCTGTGAGAGGACATCCTGTTGCTCTTTCGGCAGCACGCCGTACTCGCCCTCTACGAGTGATTGCAGCGCCCATTTGATGGCCGTGAGGGGGGTCCGCATTTGATGCGCAGCGATGGTAAGAAACTGCACTTTGGCGCGCTCGACCGCCACTTCCTTGTTTATGTATGCCGCCAGTTTCTCCGCCATGTCGTTGAAGGAAGCAGCGAGGTCGCCGAGCTCGTCGTGCGTGCGGATAGAGACGCGATGCGCAAGATCACCTGCGGCCAGTACGCGTGTCGCGTCGGAGAGTCGGAGAAGCGGAGAGACGATACTTCGTTCAAACAGGAAAACGATGGCGCCGATGAGGAGTACCAAAAGGAGCAGACAAAAACTACTGATAAGCAGCGAGAGGTGCTGATTGGCGGTGGCTTCGGCCCTGCCCGAGCTCGCGAGTGCGAAGGCGTCGCTCACGGTGGCCTGCGTTTTGATGAGTAGTTGGCTCGCGAGGCGTTTTTCGAGTTCCTCGGAAGCGCCCGCGTCGGTATCGGATGCCGATAGTTTTTCGTGGTCGTCTACTATTTCTTTGAAGAGTGCGGTAGCTCCTGCGTGGTCGGAAGCGAGGATGGCCACAATGGGGCCTGCGCTTGTTCCGGTAAAGTCGCGCGCTTGTGCAAGCAATGATTCGATGGCGGTTTCCTTGCTCTGCCATTGCTCTTTTGCGCGTTCCTCGTGGTAGAGCAAATATTCGTCGGCAACGATGCGCTGTTCGATGACGTTTTTGGCTATCGCTTCAGCAAGTGCGACCGTCTCTCCTGCACGGTCGGCATGGTCGAACAGTACATACACGACGCCTGCAACAACAGCGATAACGCCAACTGATAGGAGGACAATTATCCTCAGCTTGGTCTTAATCGTCATGGCGTGAGCCGATTTACCTGATGATGGTGACAGCCGGCGGCTTCACGGCGTCAAGTCCCTGCGTGTACATCATCGGAAGAAAATTCGGAATTGACGCCGCCTTCACCGAGCCGCCTTCTTGCATCCAGCGAGCTTGGTCGTCGAGCGCGCTGAGGAGTGACTGGTCGAGCGAAACTTTGAGCACAAGGTCGGACCACGTCGACTTCACATCGGATAGGGGAATCTTGTATTCATCGGCGACCATTTGTATTGCGCTAGGCGCATCGCTCTTCGTCAGAGCCTCTGCATCGATGAGGGCGCGCAATACTCTCTCGATTGCGAGCGGATGTTCGGAGGCAAATTTGGCGGTTGTCACGATATTGAATGTGCGGTTGTAGAGCCCTTCGTTGCGGAAAATGATAGCGTTGCTGCCGAGTTTACTTATTGCTTCGCTGCCGTACGGCTCGGACATTGCAATGGCGTCTACTTCGCCGCTCACAAGCTTGCCGACCACGTCTTTGGAATCGTTGAACGAAATCGTCATGTCTTTATCCGACATGCCGTACTTAGTGAGGAAGAGGTGCAAGAAGAAGTGCGGCGATGTCGCCTGTTTTTGCGTCGCAATTTTCTTGCCCTTCAGGTCGCTCGGCACTGCAATACCGTGGTCGGCACGGGCAACTACTTTTTCTTCTTTGTCGGTCGAGCCGATGGTCGCGATGACGCGGAGGTCATCCCGCTTGAAACCGTCGAGCGCTATTGGCGTCTCTGCCACGGTCGCGATATCTACCTTGCCCGCTTCCAAATCGGCGAGCGCGAGCTGCCCGCTCTTATATTGCGTTATCTGTGCTGCCACTTTTTCTTTCAGGAAATCTCCCGCCTTGTCGGCGATAGCCACGAGCCCCGTTATTTGCTGCGCCGATGCGCCGATGCGCACTGTGTCCGGCGGCGCACTATTCCGCGCGATGCTATTCCACGCCAAAAAAGCGACAACCGCCAGTATGACAACGAGTGCAACGAGCGTGCCGACGCGGAACGAGCTGTTCTTCACCTCTCTATTGTACGTCACTGCGCATCGCGCCGAGGCGCCGATGTTGATAGCAGACCTACCAGCCGGTTCTTAATGAAATTTTCATCCGCTTGCCGCTACACTTTACTCTTATTGTTTAATCATCTTTTATGGCAGACACAATTGTAAACACGCCATCCTCATCCGAGGACAGCTCAGCAGGCTGGGCGGTAGCCGTTATTATCCTTCTCATCGTTGTGGTCGGCGGTTTCATCTGGTACCGCTACTACGGCGCTCCGCAAGCCGCTACGCCCGACACGACGAACATCAACGTTACAGTTCCTACTCCGACCACAGGCGGCACGACCGGCACCAAGACTCCGTAAGTATGGGAATTATCCTCTGGATAGTGTTCGGCGCGCTCGTCGGATGGGTAGCCTCGATGGTGATGGGGTCTCGCGGGGGATTGCTGTGGGATATTGTCGTCGGCATCGTAGGAGCCGTCATCGGGGGATTCATTATGGGACTCCTCGGAGAAGGCGATGTGAACGGTTTCAACATCTACAGTTTTCTCGTAGCTCTCTTGGGCGCCTGCATACTCATCGCAATCGTGAGAGCTGTGCGACGATAAGGTTGGTCACTAAATTTTCTTCTCGTATAAAAAACGAGCGGGGCTGCTGTCACCAGCCCCGCTTCAGTCGGTCAGTCACTCGTAGACGAACCCCGCACTCCCGAGCAGCGCTTTGTTGAAGGCGTTGTTTCGGTTCCCTAGGTATTCCAGGATTCTTCTCGCATCGTCCTGGCAGCTTGAGTTACGCGCGATGCAGCCCGAGTAGGGCATCATCACGCGGAATTCGCCCAGTAATGGCACAACCGTGAGCTTTTGCCCCTCCTTCTGGGCGATTAGCATTTCGTTCCAGAATGTTCCGCCGCGCTTGTACTTGCTCGCCGCGACCGCAGCGCAGACCTCCGAGCCGAATTTGACGTAGTCGATTTGTGCGAATAATGCGGACACGAGGTCATGCTTTTTGATTAGCGCGTGCATCGCGGTTTTCCCGGTGTCGCCTCCGACGAGAATTTTCTCTTCGCCGCAGAATGCGAGAAGTTCCGTGCGAGTAGAAATAGGCGACGCATTGACACTCCCCGGAGCGCAGAGAGCAAACGTACTTGCTGCAATGCGCACCGAACTGTTTTTGAGAAGTAGGTCCGGATTGAATGCTTGCACAGTCGCCTCTGTTCCGATGAAGATATCGTGCAAACCGTGCCCGAACGTCTCCGCGGCCTCATTATTCGGCAGTTGATCGTATTCAAGACGAACACCGGTTTCCTGTTCGCATCGCGCGAACAGCGGCCCGGCGATTTTGCGGTACACGCGGGTCATAACAAGCTTAGCCATGGTGACTCCGTTTGTTCTGCCATACCCCCGCAATAGGGCGTGGCGATGAAGAATGTGCTTGGCCGTTATTTTTGCGACGGCCCTTACTGCGGGGCACTATATACCAAGGCCTCGGGTACTTCTAGAACTGCGAAAGATAGACCTAGTCGCTAGGAAGTTGGAGGCGCCACGTTCTTTTTTCGCAATTTCCACCACCCGACCATGACCGGTAGGGCGAATGTCAGGACGTAGTACACATACACATCGAGTTTGTAATACCCGTCGGTAGGTTTGAGCAGCAGCACTAGGAAAACGTAGTCACAGGCGATGGCGATAACTGCCCAAACAAGACCGACCTTGAAATAATACGGGAGTGAATTTCCGTGGATCTTTTTCAGAAGGAGCCACAACGTAATCAGGATTCCGATAGGCATAATAATCCAGCCGATGAGCGATGCGGGTACCAATGCAAAAAGCACGAAGCCAAGTACGTAGCCGATGAGCCAAAGGAGAAACCCCCACCCGAGTGCATCCTTATACAGTTGTTTGTTCATACGTGCCCTACTTTTTTCTCCGAGCCGCTTGAGCTTTCTTGATATTCGCTTTCTGTGCGCGGCGCATTGCCGTAGTCGGTTTTTTTGCCTCCGGTACGTTGCGTGGATGCGCCCGGAAGATGTCGCCTTTCACGTGGACGATCGGACCTTTGATCTGCTTGAGGATGCTCTTGTCTTTCGTTCCCGCGATGTTCAAATGTCCGTTCACAACCTCAGCCTTATCTTTGCTGATAAGCCACGACACGGTGTCCCAGCTTCCACTTGCACGATGGCCAGCGAGGCGCTCGAGGCCGCCTTTCTTACCAACGTCCTGCACGCGGAAACTCGAAAACTGCCCCTTCGGTCGAAGTTCAATGCGGTAGAACTTACCCTTGCCTGTGCTGCCCGGTGCTTTGCGTTTTGCCATCACATCATCATACTCCCACTTCCTATTTTTGCGCATACGCATCAGGAAGAAAACGGTGTCAGAAAAACGGTGGAAAACGGGAAAACGGTGTCAGGTACCGTTTACGGTTTACAAGAGCAGTACACCTTTCGGATATTTTGTTCGCAGGCTCCAAAATACCTCGAAAGGTCTTGCGAAGCTCCGGACTCTCGTTAGATTTTCAATACCCCGGCCTCAATCTCCGAATGGCAATTCTTGCAAACGAGTACGCATTTTTCGGCCTCTTGCAAAACTGTTTCCCAAGCATAACAAAGCCCTTTGACGCTCAGGGCAAATGATTTGGTTTTTCGATCCTTGTGATGAAAATCCAGTGCCCCCACGTATTTGTTGTAGCCGCATACGATACACTTTCCGCCGAAACTATCGACCAAACGCTGTTTCTTCTTTTGTCTGCTTCGTATCACCCATGCAGATGCGCACTTTCCGCAACGAAAAGAGCCGTCGGGTCGTGGAAAATGTTTGCTCTCTCCATGAATTCCGCAAATTCTTAACATATCGGCAGTATAACACCAGGTGCTAAGTTTGTATCAGCATCGTAACCGTGTATAATTTCGAGGTTCTTTCATATTCCGGGGTAACTCAACGGTAGAGTGACTCCCTGTCAGACAGGCAGCTTCTCGAAGGAATTCGAGATGAAAAACGAGGTGAATTGCTGGAAACCCAAACGCGACTGCGTGGGCAATCAGCAGCCAAGCCAGCACTTTTTTGAAGGTGCTGGAAGGTTCAGAGACTATCCGCAAGGAGTAGTCCTCATTCAGGGACGAAGCGCCTCGCACCGAGAAACGGTGATGATATAGTCCACGCCTTTTGGAAACATTAGGATTCGTGTAAGGAGTAAGTTGTGGGTTCGAATCCCACCCCCGGAGCTAGACGATTTTTTAGAACGTGAATGTCGGTTTTTCCCTTGTGGAGAGCCGCCTTCTTCAAGTTCGAAAATTTTGACGGGCGAAAGCAGATTTTGCGGCATTTTCGAACCGTTGAGCTCGTTGACGATTCGCGCGAGACTCTGAAATGTTTCCGTGAATTGCACGGCGAGTTTCCCGCTCTCGACATACATCTCTTGGCACATGAGGCGGAGCAGGCGGCGTTGCGTCTCAGGCTTCGCCTTTTCGAAGATGCGGGGTGCACGCTGTGAGAGCTCGAAGATATTGGAGCCAAGCTCGTAGTACCTTTTCTCTGTGTCTGTGTGGCGCTGTAGACTCGCTACGACGTCGGAAATAGTGGCATCCACCCCTTTCTTCTTGACATCGTACTCTTCGGCAGATATGCGTCCCTCCAGTCGGTCGGTATACATCATGTCCTGTTGCTGGCTGAGGCGGGTACGCCGCGCGTTCAAGTCACGCAGTACGTTTTCGTGATATTCGACCTCCGTTGAATGAAGTTCCTTCAATGCTTTTTTTACCCACTCAGCAAGTCGCGGGCTGTTTACATGCAAACGACTGAGCTCCGCGCCGATGAGTTTTGTGAATTCTGTCTCCTTATACCAAACCCTCTTCGTACATTTACGGTACTGATTGCAATGCCCGTACACGTGCCCTTTTTGCCGCTCCCACGTCAGCAGCCCGCCGCAATCTCGGCATTTCACCAGACCTTTAAAAAGATAGGCGTGTTTGCGAGTCTTCGCCTGCGTTTTGCCCACGAGTACAGCTTGCACACGCTCGAAGGTGTCTCGCTCTAGAAGCGGCACGTGCGCACCGTCCGTAACGATTCCTTTCCAGCGGTTTTTGCCGATATAGAACGGGTCTGAAAGGATTGAAGCTAAGCGACTCCGCACAAGACGGTATTCCCCGCGGGTGCGTAGCCCTTCGTCGTACATGACTTTCGAAAGATGCTGCACGGGATACTCTCCCGTGGCATAGAGCTCGAACATACGTCGTACGAGCGGCGCTTTTTCCTCATCAATAACATGTGTCTTTTTACCTTTCTCTCCGACGGTTTTATATCCAAGCGGCGGCTTCGTCGGTAACCACCCCTGCGCCAGCTTCTCTTTTTGCCCCTTTCGCACTTCTTCGGAAAGATTGTTCGTGTAGAAACGCGCTATAGCGACCTTCATATCCCATACAAGATTTTCGTGCGCTCGCGTATCTCGATTGATTATGGAGTTCTCCTTTACGAAGTGTACTTCGCGCCCCGTGCCCGTTAGTATCCAGTCGCTCACAGTAGCTGCATCTTTGAGATTGCGTGTGAGACGGTCTATCTTTTCGCAGAGAATTATCGGCACCGCGTGCTTAGCCGCGTAGCGCAACAGCTCTTCAAAGACGACGCGCACCTGCCTTCCACTGGCAGACTCGGTCACGCGGAATACCCGCGCTACCTCCAGCCCTTTCTTCACTGCGTATTCGGTAAGCAATTTCTCCTGTGCGTCGAGAGAGTATCCCGTCTCTTCCTGCTCCCGCGACGACACGCGCGCGTACATGACTGCCTTAGTGATGCCTGCATTCATACTTCAATCATCTCAAAAGGTAAACAAAAGTAAACATATGTTAGGTGCGATGGAGCAGACGCCACGCTATCTGTTTCGCGTATCGCGGACTGTATCCCGCGTGCCGTGCCGCCTTCGCTCCATTGAAAAACCTAACGTAGTACCGAGTGAACATATGCTGCCTCCACGTAAGTCCGCTCGGTGCTCTCATACGCCTAATTCTGCCGCTGCTTTTTCCAAATACGGCACGAGAGCATCACCTATAAAAAGATGAGCACCTTTGATGCCGCCCCTTTGTGCCTCCATGAATGCTTTCACAATAACATCCCCTGTAAACTTACCGCTGAACCTTCTCACCACCGCTTCAAAAGTTAGGTCCCTATCTTCGTTGGAATTTTTACGCTTTGTATTGAATTCTTTTTCTTTTTCAGTATCGGTATCAGTATCAGAACCTCTGAATACGTTATCCATTGAAAGTTTAGAAGAGAGCGACTTAACGCCTTTTTTTAGCTCCCCGAACCTCTGACTTTGCGATGCGAGAACGACATCAGCCTCTGACTCATTGGCTACCTCATCCCGCTTCTCATCTCTGACCTCGGTATTGCCCTCAAAGAGTTTGTCCAGCCGCCTTATTTGCACGGGACGGGTCTTGTCCTCACGGGGAAGAGGCCACTCGTCCATGTGCACCTCAAACGAACCTCTGCATCCCGAACGGGGCTCGTAGTATATGTACCTCTTACGCTTCAATGACAAAAGGATTCGATTCACGTAGTTGAGCGTGACTCCTCGCGGAAAGCAGTCCTCAGCGATACTCTCCAACGTTATTGGGGCGATACCGAATGGGTTCGCACTGCAACGTAGCCAGCAAAGCAGGTCTCGTTCCTGACGCGAAATTATACCGTTGCGATAGTCGCTCGCTACGTGTCTCGGGACCGT
>CALRIB010000033.1 GCA_943359705.1 Candidatus Nomurabacteria bacterium
TCAGTGGGGTAACGAACGCAACCTTCGTTGCCTGTTACACGTATCAGGCGAGACTGCCCCCTCACGGGGGAGGAAGGTGGAGATGACGCCAAGTCAGCATGTCCCTCTGATGTCCTGGGCTGCACACGCGCTACAATCGCCGTTACAAAGGGGCGCAATGGGGTAACCCGGAGCAAATCCTTAAAAGCGGCGCCAGTTCGGATTGAGGTCTGCAACCCGACCTCATGAAGCCGGAATCACTAGTAATCGTGGGTCAGCCATACCACGGTGAATACGTTCTCAAGCTTTGTACTCACAAATAAATGCGCCCGGCAGCGCATAGTTCTAAGAGGTTCAAATCCTCTCCTCTCGTAACAACAAACATCGAGAGCGTAGCTGAAAGATAGGACCAACTCCGCGAGGAATGGTCTGAAGGATCTGGAAGCAAACAGTAGCCTATACAAAAAAGCTGCGATGACCCATCAATGACAGGCGGTGAGGATGGGGAAGTCGTCTTAAAAAGCTGTATAGGATGTTGGGAATAGAATTATGCGTGACCCGTGGGAGATCTCATGTGCTCATGGAACTTATGCACATGAGAAGTCAGCTGCGTCGTAGTAGGTTCGACGATAAGTCGGACTGAAGGACAAAACCAGTTCGTGAACTTCGTTGAGGAAGTAAAGGAGCATTCGGATGAAAAATCCACGAGAAACAATCGCGTACATAGCCATGGCGGCTATTGCAGTCGTGTTCGTATTCCCGCCCTCTTCTGTGGTGGAGGCGATCACAGCAGCGGTTCTCACGAGTGCGGGAGCTTACCTAGCCGATAGGTACTATCCCTATTAAATCGCCAAAGGTGCCTGAGGGTGCCTTTGGCCCCTCAACGAAGTTCATGAATCTGGACTCGCGTAGTGCGGGAAATCCGCTCGCTACGTGGGAACGCGAAATATTCCAAAAATCGCATTCGCCCGTCAAGTCAGGGAAGTTGGGAGTGCCCGAAGCACCTACTCGTTAGGTATCAAGGCAAACTCAATGACAAAGACTAAGTCGTAACAAGGCACGGGTAGCGGAAGCTGCTCGTGGATTCATTCCAAACGGAAAGGTCTCCTCCCATGGAGCGAGACCGTTAGTCGATTTCTGTGTCTCGATCGAGCACAGAAGGGTAATCGCATTCAACCAAAAATGATGTCCCACACACGCAGTGCGTGTGAAGGGATCCCGCACACGCTTCGCGCGTGTGTAGGACGTGACACGCGGCAAAGACCGCGGGAATGGACGGAACAAAAGAGTGTATAAACAAAAAGGGCGCGACCGAAAGGTCGCGCCCCTTTTGCGTGCTAGAATTTTTGCATGCCTTCACCGCGGACCGAGTCTCCATCGGGGATTAGATGGAATGAGGTCACATGGTACTCCAGGTTGGGTGCGATATTTTTGTTTCTAGGTATTGTTCCCGCTCTCTGTTTCTATATCGGAACCCAATACCAAGCAGTGAGAGATGCCGAATATCCGCCGAAAGTTGAACTTTCTCAAAGTGCAGAAAGTACGGTGGTCTCCGTCGAATCGACGGGGGAACCAGGAGCTGTTTACTCACCGGATAAGAAGAAAAGAGCTGTATTTACAAGCGGTGATGGTCTGGCGATCAAGGATGCGGCGGGCAGTGTTCTCAAAGAGTTTTCTAATATCGACTTGGGCGGACCACTTCCGAGTGATGACGGTGTTTATGGTGGAATAGCGTTCCCGGTTCCAGTCTCACCGAATTCAAAATCCGACGCAACCATTCCTCTGTGGGTTGGAGATACTCTCTGGCTTGCCGATGGTGGTCTCTATAGTGTCAGTAGTATCATCGAGGTCGAAACGAATACATATGCCGTGAAAGTGCATCGACTATTTCTTGCGAATGAATTTGGGACTGGCAATCCGCCTCGAAGTTTCAACTTTAATCCCTCAAACCGGAAACTCCTTTTCGACACGACTCCTTCTGGCCCATACGACACATCGGAAATCAAAGCATATTTTGACTCTGGTAAGTTCGCCCATTTGTACTTGTATGATCTAACGACAGATATAAAAAGTATTATCGCGACATCAAGTAAGAGGTTTAATGCGCTCTGGATCGATGCATCTACAGTTGAATTTGATAACCCCAACGGAGAGGGCCGTACTCAGAAACAAATTCAATAAAAAGCCGGATATCTTCCAGGTGCATGGACAGGGAATGGACAGAACAAAAGAGTGTATAAACAAAAAGGCGCCAGAAATGGCGCCATTTTGCGTGTTAGTATTTTGTGATGTTGCCACAGGAGTCGGGCTCGGGAATCAAATGGCACGAAGTTACTTGGTACTCAACGCTCGGGGCAATAATCCTTTTTCTCTTCGTCGTCCCAATACTTTGTTTTTATATAGGAACGCAGTACCAAGAGACGTTGACTATCCAAGAGCCTGCTCCAGTACTCGTCACAACACAGCAATCGCAAGGATCTGTTCATAACTGGACTTTTGGTCACTATAACGACGGTAGTTTAGCTGAAATCGGGGTAGAGTCTGGTCCCAACAACACATTGCACATTACTGGGGAGGCTCAGCACGCGCAATTGTACGGGTATCACGTCGGTGAATTGAATGTAGTCGCTAACATTAACCATGCAAATGACCGCTATGTAAGCGCGACGTATGACGACGGTGAAAACTGTTTGATGGATTTTCTTTTCATCAAAGACCCCGGGCATCGCGTTTTTTACTACGATGCATCTTCCATGGAAACAAGAGGGCTCATAGTTTCAGATACCGGTGATACCAATTGCGGCTGGGCATTGAATGTGAGGTTCCATGGTGAATACACCGTAAGTGAAGATACTCCAACGCAAGCGATCATTCCTACGAATAAACCATAGAGAATAAGGTGTCAGGAACTTTTTAATTCAGAATAAACCCTTTTACTGCTGCGTTGCGTTTGAAATTGGTGAATTTGGTATAATGGCGTACATGAATACACAACCCAAGAATACGGTTTGCCTCTGGTACCAGAAGGATGCAGAAGCGGCGGCGGAGTTTTATGCTGCTACGTTTCCGGATAGCAAAGTGACCGGCGTACAAAAAGCGCCCTCTGATTTCCCGGACGGGAAGGCCGGCGACGTGTTGGTCGTCGAATTCACCGTCATTGGAATTCCGTGCGTCGCTATCAACGGCGGCCCGACCTTCAAGCAGAGCGAGGCCTTTTCTTTTCAGATATCCACAGAAGACCAAGCAGAGACTGATAAGTACTGGAACGCGATAGTAGGCAATGGCGGTCAGGAGAGCCAATGCGGTTGGTGCAAGGACAAATGGGGATTGAACTGGCAAATCACGCCGCGCGCGCTGATGGAGGGCATGGCAGCGGGAGGTGCCGAGGCTCAAAGAGTATTCGACGCGATGATGACAATGCAAAAAATCGACGTCGCCGCTATCGAAGCCGCGCGGCGTGGTTAAGGCTCGCCAACCGTGCCTGTTGTACTTCTCCCGCTCGTTTGTAGCTCGCATAGATGACGCCGTTTTTTGTAATTAAACTGTCTATCATCGTAAAGGCAGCGGGAATAGTACCCTCGCCGAAAAGGCGTTTGCCGGTGCCGAGCGTTATCGGGAAGGTCATCAGCAGCATCTCATCTACCAAATCGTGCTTGAGGAGAGTCTGAGCAAGATTGCCGCTTCCGATGACCTTGAGTTCAGCGTCTCCGGAATTCTTGACCCTTTTGATATCTTCGACGCTTTTTAGAAATACAGAATTGCTCCAGTCAGATTTCTGCGAGGTAGTGCTCACGCAGTATTTGGTGACATCCATGATACCCGGCCACATCTCTGTATGCTTCGGCCAGTAGGCCGCAAAGATATCGAATGTACGTCTCCCCAAAAGAAGATCCGAAGACGCCATGACTTTTTTCATAAACCGGTCGGCCTCCGCGTCAGCAAAGTGAAAATACGGCGCGGTCCAGCCGCCCCATGTAAAGCCGCTCGAGGTGTCTTCGTCGGGTCCGCCCGGTGCCTGCATCACCCCGTCTAAGGTAATAAACTCTTGGAGAATTATCTTTCTCATGAGGGCATTCTATCAAACTGCAGCGACCGGATGGGATATACTCTGGCTATGAATAAGGGAACTATTGGCGCACTGGTCATACTCGCGGTCGTTCTCGTGGGAGGTTTCGCGGCTTTCTATTACTTCGGGAAAGGGAAGCAAACGACTCATCCTGATTACATGCAAGCGACGTATCTAATCGAAGGGAAACAGGTGACGCTCGAAAAGTTGCCTGAGCCGGGGACGAGCGTACCCGATCCATACGGCGAGCATACGTACTTCTTCGGCAACACGTTGAAAACAGACCTCAATGGCGACGGCGTGCCCGATCTTGCATTTATCGTTGTATGGAAGGGCGGTGGTACGGGCTCCTTCTTCTATGTGGTCGGTGCTGTCCAACAGGCTGATGGCGGATATGTCGGATCCGACGGTTATCCGCTCGGCGACCGCATCGCGCCGCAAACCATCAATGAGAGCCAGAACCCTGCTCAGAAGAACGTCATCGTCGTGAATTACGCCGACCGCGCACTCGGCGATCCGATGACCGCGCGGCCATCTTTCGGCAAGAGCGTCTACCTCAAACTCGATTCAAACAGCAGATGGGGGATCGTTGAGCCCAATTTCTCCGGCGAATCGCGATAGCACGGGACCTGCCTACCGGCAGGCAGGCGGAACTCTTACAATTTCCCTTTCCGCTTCAGTACTTCTTCGATTTTTTCGACGACCTCGCGGAGCGTAAAACGCGCTTTGACGAGGAAGTCGTCGGCGCCGAGCTGTTTGCCTTCTTCTATTTCATGTTCTTGGCCGAGGTTGGAGAAGATGATGACGGGGATGTTTTTCATCTTCTCGTCCGCTTTCATTTTCTTGAGTGCATCGAAGCCGTTCATAACCGGCATGATGATGTCGAGGAGTATCAGGTCGGGCGTCTCGTCGGCGATGGCTTTGAGCCCCTGTTCTCCGTCGCTCGCCACGCGCGTGGCGAATCCTTCCTGCTCCAAGCGTTTCCGTGAAAGTGACGCGAGGAAGGGGTCGTCCTCGACGATGAGAATCTTGAGACCACGCATCAGCTTTTGCTTCGCCTCCTTTTCTTCGGGGCGTACCGCGGCGCTGTCTTTGAGATATCGCTTCACTTTGTCCATCACTTCCTCCGGACTGAACTGTGCCTTGATGATGTAGTCCTTTGCGCCGAGCGCGAGGATGCGCTCCACCTCCACCGGCTGGCCGGAATTGGAAATAACGACGACCGGGATTTTCTTCAGCACCTCATCACCGTGCATTTCGGTCAGGACCTCGTAGCCGTCTTTTTTGGGCATCACGATGTCGAGGAGCACGAGGTCGGGGTGTGAAGCACGAATCCTCTCGAGACCCTTCTCGCCGTTTATCTCCCACTCGGCGTCGTAGCCTTCGGAGCGGAGCTTGCGGAGGAGGATGTCACCGAGTATTTGCTCGTCCTCAATGACGATGACTTTTTTGGGGGCTTCGGCCATAGGATGAAGAAAGTATAGGTGAGAGGCGGTGGTGCGTCTATGCGTCCCCGGCGCTTACGGGGACAGTGAAAAAGAATGTCGTGCCCTTGCCCTCGGCGCTCTCAAACCAGATGGTGCCGCCGTGTTTTTCCACCGTGGCCTTGGCGATGAAGAGTCCTAATCCCGAACCGTCGGTCTGGTGCTTCACGGCGTTGTCGGCGCGGAAGAATTTGTTGAAAATGCTCGATTGCTGAGCGACCGGAATGCCGATGCCGTTGTCGCGCACCGCGACCTCTATCATTGAGCCTTTTTCGAGCGCGTTCAGCGTTATGGTGGCCTTGTCGTCGGTGTAGTGCATCGCGTTCTCAATGAGGTTTTGCAGTACCTGTCGAATCTTGTCGGGGTCGGCTTTGATGTAGGGGAGGCCAACGGACGGTCGCTCGAACGAGAGCTTGATGGAACGTATATGTGCTTGGGCGGAGAAGTCGAGGAGAATGTTGTCGATGAGATCCTCGATATGTGTCGGCGCGAATTTGTACTCGACCTTGCCGCTCTCGATGCGGGTCACGACGAGCATCTCGTTAATCAGAGCTATCATTCGCTCGTTGCTCTCAAAGCCCTTGTAGAGCAGGCTTTTCTGCTCGGCGGTGAGATTGGCCGCATTTTCCTCGATGAGGAGTCCGAGAATCCATTTAATGGCGGAAAGCGGCGTGCGCAGCTGGTGCGCGGCCACCGATATGAATTCCGATTTTGCTTTGTCGAGCTCGCGCAAGCGGTCGTTGGCCAGTTGGAGTTTATCGAAGTTCTGTTTCAACTCCTGCGTTCGCTTTGAGACTTCCGACTCGAGTTCGGTCGTGTGCGCGGCCAAGCGATCGGCCATTTCATTAAAGGCTTTCCCGAGTATCGCCATTTCGTCGCGTGTTTCGATGCGTACCCGCTCGGTCAGTTTGCCGGCTCCGAAGGCTTGTGCAACTTTCGCGAGCGAAAGCACCGGCTCGACGATTATCTTTTCCGCGAACGAAAGACCGATAGCCACGGTGACCAGAAGTCCGATGACGGAGACGATGAGCGTGGACCCTCGGACACTGTCCTCGGTCGCGCGCAGGGTCTCCGCGCTTCCCGCCGCCGTCTCGTTGGAGAGCGCTATCATCTCCCGCAAGTTCTCGGCCGTGAGGTCGGCCAGGTGCCGGGCTTTTATCTGGAACTCCTTGGACGCGATGCGCGCCGCCTCGGCTTCCGCGGCGTTTTTTGGCTCCAGGGAGATGTAGCGTTCGCGTTCCTCAATGGCTTTCTGTACGTTGTTGACGTATCCGCCGTAGTAAATGTTGACGCGGCCGGCGTGCTGCGCCTGCACCGGGGAGGATTCTTGCACGACGAGCGTGCCGCGGTAGCCGTTCTCTTGCCACGCCCGAACATGACTCCCCCCGTCCGCTTGCCGGAAGGCGTCTGATTCGCTTCCCCATGTGATGGCAGCCATGAACATCCTGAAGCGCTCATTCGCCGTATCGAGCGTTTGCTTCAACTGCACGCTTTCATCGGTTTGCGAGCTGCTATCGAGGTCGAGGAGCCGCTCCGTCGCAAACTGGGCCTGTATCATCGAGAAGAGCGCCTCTTCGATACTTCGGACGAACGGTGTTTCCCGGTCCACGATGACACTCGTGCTGGCGCCGATTTGGTAGATGCCGATGAGGGACGCGGCGGCGACCGCCAGAAAGAAAAACGAAATGCTGGCGAGCAGCATGAGCAGCTTCGTCCGCAAACTAAAGAACCCCTCGTTGGTTGTTGCCGTTTGCACGCAGTGTGAAAGCACTACAGCTCGCTGCTGAGTGCTGATAGGTTGATGACGCCTTTCACGACCCCGATAGCTTTGCCGGCCGCATTCTTGACCGGGACGTAGGCCGAGATGGCTTCTGTCTGGGAACTCTCATCGAATTCGATATCCCCGTGCAGGATGCGACCTGCGCTGCCGTTGAAACTATTGACCCACCACGCTTCGTCGGCCTGGTAGTAGTCGCTCGTCTTGTCGGTTTGCGCCATGTTGAGTCCGAATGCGTCTGCGATGAACACTTCCTTGAATTCCGGATGCCCGGATTGGAACGCCAAAAGATGCTTGGCGGTGGGGTTGGTCATGAATTGCGAAATCTGCGGCGTGACGGTCTTGCTCGCTTGCCACTCCGCGTCCAAGTGACGGATGTCGTCGGCAGAAAGAGATGCATTCCGCATGTTGGATGCCTCGACGGCGGCAACGACTTCGGAGTCTGCGGCGAGCGCGACGAGAAGTCCGGTCTTTGCGGAAAGAATTGTCTCGACTTCGGGCGCGAGTGCGGCGCCGGTTGTCGGAGTTTGTGAGTCGGTCGATGCGTACTGCTTTTGCAGCACCCACCAGCCCGCGACTGCGAAGAGTGCAAGCACAAGTGCAAGGCCAACGTAGCGCATACCCGCATTGTACCGAGCACCCGGAGTTGCGCTAGACGAGCGCGGGGACAGACCGGCACTCGCTACGCGCTCGCCGGGGCGATATTCGCGGCACCTTTCGAAGCCTCGAGTTCATCCACACGCTTCTGCAGTGCCTTCTGTTTCTCGATGAGGTCAACTACCGATTGCCTGCCGATACCGCAGAGCATTGACGTGCAAATAACCGCGACCAAGACCGGAAGCGCGTGCGCGATGACGGAAAAATCATTCCGCCCGTAGAAGTACACCCAGCCCGGTTCGATGTAGTTCAGGATGCCGTGATGGAGTGCGGTGAGGACGAGTAGTATCCAGCCGAGCCGCCAGTCGAGGTACATCACCAAGACGGCGGCGACGATGAAGAAGTGGAAATGCATTTCGATGGAGCCGCCGCTTATAAAAACAAAGAGGTATGAGTAGACCGTGAGCGCGCAGGTAACGAAGATGCGCCACATGTAATGATTGCGCATGGTGCCGACCAACAAAACAGGCGCGACGGTGATGAGTGCAGCGATGCAGAGCGTGATGATGGCCTCGGGTATCGTGATAACTCTCCACGCCCACGGACTCGGATAGTACGCTGCGAGCTTGAGCCCGGCGTTCAAGAAGACGAAGAGCGCGAAGACGCCGAGGTGCCACCACAGTATCTGTGTCATGAAGCGGTCGGTCGCGGAGTAGTTGAGCGCCGGCTCGTAGCCCTTGTTGATATCGCTGATGAAGTCTATTTTCATAGCCTCTGCGTCCTCATGTCCAAGTGTATCGCAATCCCCACCGATTCCCGGAGTCGTCGTATAATGCGGTGGACAGCATGATAGACAAAAAAAATGCCATCCTTATCGCGGTCGTTCTCTTTATTGCAGCGGTCGTCGGCCTCTATGTCCCGTACCTACAATATTCGGG
>CALRIB010000034.1 GCA_943359705.1 Candidatus Nomurabacteria bacterium
TTTGGTCTTTATCTCGGAGAGCGCGCGCTCGATGTCCTTGTCGCTGCCTGTGCCGGTCTGCTTGGGGGGCGCCTTTTCCTTTTTTGTGAATCCTGCCATATGCAGGGCAGTATAACCTAGTGCGATTTGGGCGCTATGGTCGATGTGGATGTCGCAGTTGCCGGTGAACTCGACGCTGTCGCGGCTGTAGTAGAAGCCGAGGGCGTGTAGATGACCTCGATTGCCTTTTCCGTCTTCTTGCCATAACGATCACTGGCGGTCAGGGTAATGCGGTTGTAGCCGGGCGCCAGCGCGAATCCTTCTGAGAACGACCCGTCCTCAGTAATTGAGATGGGGTTGCCGTTCATGGAGAGCGAAGAGATGCGGTCAGCTTTGCCTTCTATCTTGATGAACGACTCGTGCACCTCCATCACGCGTCCGGTGACGGCAATTGAAGGCCCGGCAAGGATGCCGCGCGATTCGTAGTATGCGTATCCGGCGACGAGCAGAAAAAAAGCGACAAGGATGATTCTGGTCAGACGACTGTCACGATAGGGAAGCATAAGGGTAGTTTACAGTGAACAGTTTACAGTGAACAGTGAATGCAAATGCGTTCTGATTTTGGGGAATGTCTAGTATGCTGATTCGGTATGAAAATCGTAGTGCTCGACGGAAAGATGCTGAACCCGGGAGACAATCCATGGGATGAAGTCGCGTCGTTCGGAGAATTCATCGTGCATGACCGCACTTCTCCCGCCGATGTTTTGGAGAGGGCGCAGGGTGCCGAGATACTCATCACCAACAAGACGGTGATTACCGCGGAGCATCTTGCGCAGTTGCCGAAGGTCAAATTTATCGCACTCACTTCGACCGGCTACAACGCGGTAGACGTCGTAGCAGCAAAAGCGCGCGGCGTTCCCGTTTCCAACGTGCCCGAGTACGGCACCGACTCAGTGGCGCAATTCACCATCGCGCTGCTTCTGGAATTGTGCCATCGCATACAAAAACACAGCGATGCGGTTTACGCGGGCGCATGGACCACCGGTCCGGATTTTTGTTTTTGGGACACACCGCAATCCGAGCTGGCAGGGAAGACACTCGCAATCATTGGTTACGGTCGCATCGGAAAGCGCGTTGCTGAGATAGCGAAGGCACTCGGTATGAAAGTCGTGCCCGTCGGCAAAGAAAAAAATGAACTTATGGTGGCGTTGAGAGATGCCGATGTTGTTACGCTCCACTGCCCGCTTACGCCGGAGAACACCGGTTTTGTAAATAAAGAATTCCTTTCACATATGAAGCCGAGTGCCTTCCTCCTCAATGCTGCGCGCGGTGCACTTGTGGCAGAGCAAGACCTCGCCGACGCCCTCAATGAGGGAAAAATCGCGGGTGCCGCAATCGACGTAGTATCCGTCGAGCCGATAAAAGCCGACAATCCGCTGCTACAAGCAAAAAACTGCATCATCACGCCGCACATCGCGTGGGTAAGCATAGAAGCCCGCCGTCGTCTCATGCACGCCACCGCCGAAAACGTCCGTGCATTTTTGGCAGGGAAGCCCATCAACGTGGTGAATCCCTAGTTAGACTTGTTCCGAATCCTCCTCTGCCGCCTCCGCAGCTTTCACGAGTTCGTCAGCATTGCCGGCGCCGATGACGTCGCGGGGTTTGGCTCCGTCGGCAGGGCCGACGACGCCGCGCTCTTCGAGCATGTCTATGAGCTTGGCGGCGCGGGCGTAGCCGACGCCGAGTTTGCGTTGCAGGTACGAGGTAGAAGCTTTGCCCGCCTCCACCACAGTCTTTTTTGCTTCGCCGTAGAGTTCGTCGTCCTCGCTGTCGTCCCCGATCATCGAAGAAAAGATGGCGTCGGTACCTCCGGCTTGTCCTTTTTCGGTAAAGTCTATTTCACTCGGGAGTTGTCCCTCGCTGTTCTTCGCTATAAAGGCAACCACCTTCTTCACCTCGTCTTCCGAAATGTACGGTGCTTGGATGCGGCGCGGCTTACTCATTTCTCCCGAGAGGAAGAGCATGTCACCGGAACCGAGTAGTTTTTCTGCGCCGCCGGTATCGAGGATCGTGCGTGAGTCGATCTGCGAGGCCACTTGTAGGGCCACGCGCGCCGGAATGTTGGCCTTGATAAGACCGGTGATGACCTTCACGCTCGGTCGCTGCGTCGAGAGAATGAGGTGAATACCGACCGCGCGGCTCATCTGAGCGAGGCGCACGATGCCGCTTTCGAGTTCGCGCGGGTAGCTCGACATAATGTCTGCGAGTTCGTCGATGATAAGCACGATGTAGGGCATCGCCTCGGGCATTTTCTCGGTTTCTTCCGACGAGTCTTTGCCGGCGGCTTTAGCGACGGCGGGAGCCACGACGTTCTCATGGTATGAAGCGATATCGCGCACCGCCTCTGTCTCAAGAATGTTGTAGCGTCGTTCCATTTCCTTCGCGAGCCACTTGATAGCGAGAATCGCTTTCTTCGCGTCGGTGATGACCGGAGTGAGTAGGTGGGGGATTGAGTTGTACATGGTGAGCTCGACGCGCTTCGGGTCGACCATGATGAATCGCAAACGCTCCGGTCCGCAGCGATAGAGGAGTGATACAACGAAGTCGTGAATGGCCACCGATTTTCCGGCGCCCGTCGTACCGGCCACGAGCATGTGCGGCATGCGCGCGAGGTCGGCGAAATGCGGCGTGCCGGTGATTGAGCGGCCGAGGCACATGAGAAGCGGTTTGTCTGATGCGGCGAAGGCTTCGTCGCTTACAAGCGGCGCGAGGCCGAGCGTGGTGCGCGAAATATTCGGCACCTCGATGCCGACGAGCGATTTGCCGGGGATAGGGGCCTCGATGCGCACCGGTGCTGCGGCGAGTGCGAGTTCGAGGTTGCTCAGCAATGCGACAATTTTCGAGAGCCGCACGCCTTCGGCGGGCTTCATGGCGTAGCGCGTGACCGTCGGGCCGATGGACGCCTCGTCCATTTCCACTTGAATGCCGAAATTCTGGAGCGTTCGCTTGATGATGTTCATGTTGGCTTTCACGTCGCCCACTTCCGGCTTGCCCTTATTTTTTGCGAGGATTGATATCGGCGGGGGAGTGTAGGTCGAACCGGTCGCCGCGATAATAGCGAATCCTTCGCTGTCGGTTTGTGCGCTTTTATTGAAGAAGGAAGTAATGCCGCCCTTCTTCTCCGGTGTTTCTACGGTCGCCGCCTCTTCAGCAGGTTCATCCTTGGCGTCCGCTTCGGGCTCATCCTCGAGGCCTACCACCGCAACATCCTCCACCTCGGGTAGCTCTTCCTCGTCTTTGGCCGTGAACCAACTTCTAATTGCGGCGAATAGCACTCCGAGATGGATATCAACCGCGACGATGAGGGCCATGATAATAAACGCGATAAGAAAAATGACCGTCGCGGTCGTGTCTACTGAAGCGGCAATGGGACGCGAGACGCCCGCGCCGAGGACGCCGCCGCGCCCGGGGAAGGCGAGATTCACAAGCCCCAATCCCGAGAGAAGAAAAATCGCTATGCTAGCCAGTTGCACCATTCCGAAGTGCCGCTCGAAAGAGCGTAGAATGATTATCGAAAGGAGGACGAGGGAGAGGGGGAGTAGCATGTAGCCGACTCCGAGAAGCCACGAGAGCCAGTCATACAAAAAAGAGCCCACTGCTCCACCGATTCCAAAACTCGCAAGAATCAGGAAGCCTGAGAGTGCGACGCAAAAAATCGCCGAGACACCGCGAAGTGCCTCGCTACTGACTTTCCTCTCACGCGGGGCGGCATCGTCGCGCGGTTTGCGTTTGCTATCTTTTTTCTTATCCGTCACCCGCACATCATAGCACCTGCGACAACAACACATTTCCGTACGTTTGCATGTTCCTATGTCCTTTATATATACTCACGGTATCGACTCTATCGGACTACTAACGTACAGAGTCGCTATTCTCAATGGACGAAATAAAGGACATCCAAAAGAGCCAACAAGAGGCGAGTCCGTTTGATGAAAGCCCTGTTCGCACACAACCATTCGGTGCGAACGTATCTGCCGAGCGGGCCTACGGTAGGGCAGAGAAAATCGTTACCGCGCTCTATCTACTTACCAACCACATAGCACCCGAAGAGCCGGCGCGTGTGTCTTTGAGGGAAACAGGGAATCTCCTTCTCAAGAACATTCTCCTGCTGCGAGATGAGATGCGATCAGCCGGCTCGACCAACTTCAAGGACACGATTGCCACGATTCGGCATGCGATTTCGCTCATACGCATTTTGGGGGCATCCGGGTATATTTCCGCACAAAACATGCGCGTGATGGTGGAGGCTACCGATGAGCTCGGGAATTTTCTCAATGCATCGCAGCGGACAACTCTTTCCGAAAGTCATGTTTTTTCAAAGGATGAATTCCTCGCGGGGGGTGTCCCTGAGAGGCGAGCTTTAAAGGACATAAAGGACAGTGAATATAAAAAGGACAAGACGCAATCTAAAATGTCCGATATAATCGGACACAAATCAGACCTTTCCGATGTGCGGGCAAACGGCATCGTGAATGTTTTAAAATCGCAGGGCGAGCTGGGTATAAAGGACATTTCCTCGAGTCTTCCGGAGTACAGCGAAAAAATGATTCAGCGGGAGCTTGCGCGGCTGGTAGATCAGGGACAGGTGCAGAAAACCGGCTCAAAGCGGTGGAGCAGATACTCTCTTGCCAAATAGCGTAATTTGTTTTGTTATATTGATTTTCGGCCCATTTCCATACATCTAATGAAGACGACATGAAAGATTCGGCACTCTAGGGCGTCTGTAGCATTGACTCCCTCGAGGAGGGGGAGTATCCTGCCGCGGTAACTTGTACTCTCTAATCGGCCCACGAATCTTTGATTTGGGGCACTTTTTTGGTCACAAGTTATCCACAAAACGTAGTTTTGCGCTCATAAGCGCCGCAGGCCTGCTGATATATAATTGTCCCGATGCACCTTCAAGGTGGAGGGCATTATTAGCAGAAGCGGCACACGCGCGTCTGCGTAGTTCGTTGACATATTAATAAGGAAACAAAAAACAGGCGCGTGCGCCTGTACGATTCATTCATTATCTGCACTCAGTACATTATTCCGGAAAGCCTTCCGCACTTCCCGCATGTCAGATCAAACTTCTTGCTGCTAACCTCGCCCCTAGCGGGAGCGGGCTAGCAAAATTATTAAGGTCTTCAGTTATCAGTCATTAGTAGAAGACACATACGCAAACGCTCTCTCGTCGAAAAGAAGCGCATGCGGTTCGGCACACAAAATCTTTGTGTGACGGATGAAAGTTCATATACAAACTATGAGTAAAGCATTAGCAACAAAAAATGTTGCGGCAGTACTCTTGGGTGTTGTCTTGGTTCTCGGATTCGCATTCGCGTTCGCCGCTCCGGCGAAAGCGGACACGATCTCTGACCTCCAAGCTCAGATCCAGGCACTGCTCGCACAAATCACGGCCCTTCAGGGTGGCTCGGGTACCCAGCAAACTGGTGGACTCGCCTGCCACACCTTCACGCAGAATCTCACTATGGGAGCTACGGGAGGCGAAGTGATGTGGGTTCAGCAATTCCTTAACAGTGTCGACGGCACACAGATCGCGACTACCGGAGCAGGTTCTCCGGGCAACGAGACGAGCTACTTCGGTGGCCTCACTCGCGCCGCGGTTTCTAAGTTCCAGCAGAAGTACGGCATCACGCCGACGGCTGGATACTGGGGTGCTATCTCGCGCGCTAAGGCCAACAGCCTCTGCGCATCGGCAGGCACTGGAACAGGTACAGGCACAGGAACGGGCACAGGAACGGGCACAGGAACAGGAACCGGCACGGGTACAACCCCGACTGGCCCTGGCATCACGGTCACTGCGGCAGCGCAGCCGGCCAACTCTCTCGCTCCGCAAGGCGCGATCCGAGTTCCGTTCACTACCTTCACCATCACCAACAACTCCGGCTCAGCAGTCACGATCAACGGCGTAACAGTACAACGCGTTGGCCTTGGTCAGGACGCGGCATTCTCCGGCATTGTTCTCGTCGACTCCAACGGTCTCCAGGTGGGCATCTCCAAGACGCTCAACTCGAACCACCAGGCGACGGTCGGTGACACGTGGACGATTGGCGCAGGTCAGTCGCAGACGCTCACGGTCGCAGGCAACATGGCAACGTCCCTCTCGAGCTACTCGGGTCAGGTCGTCGCTCTCTCTGTTGTCGGCATCAACACCAACGTTCCGGTCAACGGCTCGCTCCCGATTACGGGCGCGCAGCAGACGATCAACTCGACGCTCACACTCGGATCAGTAACGGCGGTTATCTCGTCGTTCGACCCGAACTCGGCGCAGTCTAAGAACATCGGCGACACAGGCATCAAGTTTACGGGCGTCCGCTACACAGCGGGCAGCGCGGAAGACCTGAAGCTCTACTCGGTCCGATGGCGCATGAACGGTTCCGCATCGGCAGGCGATCTCGCCAACCTGATGACAGTCGTCAGCGGTACTTCGTACCCGGCGGTTGTCTCGGCTGACGGTCGCTACGTCACTTCGACGTTCCCGGGCGGTATCCTCATTCAGAAGGGCTTCTCGGTTGACGTGTACATCCAGGGCGACATCGTAGGATCCAACTCCTCGAGCCGCGTCGTCGAATTCGACATCGACAAACAGTCTGATGTCTACTTCGTCGGCCAGCTCTACGGATACGGCGTCCAGATGCCGTACAACAGCACCGGCACGGTCTCGTCCGCTTCGACGCACGCAACAACGTACGCTTCGAGCGGCAACCCGATCTTCCAGGGCTCAACGTTCTCCATCACGGGCGCATCGGCTACTTCGGTCGCGAAAGCAACGGAAGTTCCCGCTCAGAACGTGGCGGTCAACGTCCCGAACCAGTCGGTCGGCGGATACATTGTTGACCTCAAGGGTGAATCGGTCTCGGTTCAATCTCAAGTCTTCACTGTTTCCACCTCGACTGCCGCAGGTTCAGTTCCGCTCAC
The DNA here is from genome assembly GCA_943359705.1 of Candidatus Nomurabacteria bacterium. Lineage (GTDB taxonomy): Bacteria > Patescibacteriota > Minisyncoccia > Phycocordibacterales > UBA2100 > UBA10103. Next base: position 6,958 of record CALRIB010000034.1, read on the forward strand.
CAACGTCACAATCGTTGACGAAAACGGTGCAGTCGTAGCAGGCCCTGTCGACATGACCAACGGTTCGACGGCTCTTACCTTCACGGACACGGTTACCTACAAGACAGGTCGCCACGTCTTTACGCTGAAGGGTAAGTACGCTACAGGATTCAGCAACGGCAACACCGTTCAGATTTCGTTCACACCTTCAACAGCGTGGACCAACTCGACCGGTCAGATCACGGGTAACAGCTTCACATGGCCGTCTTCGGCAGTGACGCTCAACACCATGACAGTCAAGGCTGCTTCCCTCGCGGTTACGGTTTCCTCGGCTCCTTCGGCACAAAACATTGTTGCCGGCGGACAGGGAATCCTCTTCGCGAACTACCAGTTCGACGCTTCGGCTTCAGGTGAAGACGTGCGCTTCTCGAGCCTCGGACTCACGGCCTCCACATCGGCGGCTCTCTCCGGCTCAACGATCATCACGTCCTGCCAGTTGTACGACGGCGCGACAGCTCTCAACACGGGTACCAACGTCGTGAACCCGACGATCACAACGACGGCGTTCACAGCGTCTACGGCTACCTTCACTCTCGACAACTCGCTCACGATTCCGAAAGGCACGGTCAAGACGCTCGCACTTAAGTGCAACGTCGCATCCGGTGCTTCCGGCTCGGTCAAGTTCGGCATTACGTCGACACAAATCGGCGCAATCTCCGCAACGGGCATCACCTCGTCCAACACGGTCACACCGACCGGCTCGACGAACAACGGTCAGCTCATGACGCTTGCCTCCGGCTCGCTCACGATCTCGATCGACGCTTCCAGCCCGGCCTACACAATCGCGGCAGGAGGTTCGACAGGTGTAACGGTCGGAGCTCTCAAGTTCCGTCCTGCGAACGAGGCTGTCTGGATCAACAAGGTCGGACTCTCGCTCACAAACACGGCTTCGAGTTCGGCTGCTGACCTGACACAGGTATACGTGTACCAGGGCTCAACGCTCCTCGGCACGGCGACCTTCACGGGTAGCAACACGACAGCAACCTCGACGTTCGCGACACCGGTTCTTCTTCCGAAGGACACGGACACGGTCCTCACGGTCAAGGCTGACCTCGCCGACATCGGCACGTCTCAGTCCGGCACCGAGGGTGACCTCATCGCGATCGACTACAACAGCGCCGACGCGACAGGTCAGAGCTCAGGTACGAACATTCAGGGTTCCGGTTCGACTGCGGTCTCCGGCGTCCGTGCGTTCAACACCTTCCCGACCATCGCACTCGACACGCTGCCGGGCAATGGTATCGCTGACGGTCGCCTCATCCGATTCAAGGTGACGGCAAACGCAGCGGGTAACGTTGGTATCTCGCAGTTCAAGTTCGCTATCGCGACGACCTCGGTAACGGTTTCGGCCATCAACGTGTACGGCTACACCGACTCTGCGTACTCGCAGGGAATTCCGGGAGTTGGCGCAGGCGGTCTCGTGAACAGCTCAACCGTCGCTCCGACGGCGACGGCCTTCACGGTCACTCCGTCAGCGGCTTCCTCGGGTACCATCCAGGTACCGGCTGGCCAGACGTACTACTTCGCGGTTACCGCGACAGTCTCTGGTACAGGAACGAGCTACAACGCGGCCACCACCCTTTCGGGTGACAGCGCGTACCCGAGCCTCTCGACCAACATGGCGCAGTCCACTGCTCTCACGAGCGGTAGTAACCTCGTCTGGTCTCCTAACGCGACGACTACGGTCGGCACGGCGGGCAACGACTGGACGAACGGCTACGGCGTCGCTGGTCTTCCGGCTTCTGGTATCGTTCAGAACCGCACCCAGTAATCCGAGCCTCAGCTTCTGCTGAGCCTCCGGTTACCGACTGTGGCGACAACACAGTCAGCAAAAGGCC
>CALRIB010000035.1 GCA_943359705.1 Candidatus Nomurabacteria bacterium
CGAGCGCGACGGCTTCTCTTTTCTCGAGGCGCTGAAGAGCGGCAAGCTCGCAGAAGGCGCCGTTCGCATCGCGCTCACGAATCAAAGTGACGACTCTGAAAAAAAGAAGGCCGAGAGTCTCGGCGTTGACCGCTATCTCGTCAAGGCGACGATGATCCCTTCGGAAGTTGTCGCTCTCGTCGCTGAGGAGATCGCGAAGAAACATTCGAAATAATTTACAATTTCTAATTTTCAATCAATTTTCAATGAATCAATTTGCAAAATTGAAAATTGGAAATTCTAATTCACACAATACATAAAGGCTAGCTCTGTGCGCGGTATACTTATAACTATGGACTACGCTGCAACTTTGAAGAAGTACATCAACGTGCTCGTGCATGAGGGCGGGAGCGATTTGCATTTTTCTGCCGGTGCGCATCCTACGATTCGCGTATCCGGCGAACTCTCACCGATGTTGAAAGAAGAGCCGCTTACACCGGAAGATACGATGGGATTTGCCAAGGCGCTGCTCACGGCCGAACAAGAAAAGCGATTCCTCGCCGAACAGGAGATGGACTTCGCGTACGAGAGCGAGGATAAAACCCGTTTCCGCGGCAACGCCTTTTTCCAGCGCGGCTCAGTCTCTATCGCGCTTCGCCTTATCCCGCGCCAGATCAAGAGCATCCAGGAATTGAATTTGCCCGATGTGCTCACCAGTTTCGCGCGCAAATCCCAGGGATTTTTCCTCGTGGTGGGACCGGTGGGGCAGGGCAAGACGACCACGCTCGCGGCACTCGTCGATCTCATCAATACGGAGCGGATGGAGCACATCGTCACCATCGAAGACCCGATAGAATATATTTTCACACCGAAACAATCGCTTATCGACCAGCGCGAAGTACGCATCGACACCAAAGATTTTCCCAACGCCCTTATGTCAGCCTTCCGCCAGGACATCGACGTGCTCTTGGTCGGCGAGATGCGCGGGCCGGAGACCATGGCCGCGGCCGTCACGGCTGCCGAGACCGGACACTTGGTGCTCTCAACACTCCACACCAACAACGCCGCACAGACTATCGACCGAATCATCGACACCTTTCCTTCCGGTCAGCAGGACCAGATACGATTGCAGCTTGCCTCGTCGATGGCGGGCATCTTTAGCCAGCGCCTCGTGCCGCGCGTCTCCGGCGGTCTCATTCCGGCCTATGAGCTTCTCATCAACAACAAAGCCGTAGCCAACCTCATCCGCGAAAAACGCACGCACGAAATACCGACCGTCATCGAGACGGGCTCTACCGAAGGAATGATAGATATGAACCGCTCGCTTGCGGAGCTCGTCGGCCGCGGAGAAATTACGGTCGAAAGCGCGTACCAGTACTCGCTCAATCCCAACGTCTTGCAGAAGCTTTTGTAATCAATGGCACTTTTTAATTACAAAGCGGTCGATGCGGAAGGCGCCGAGCGCGCCGGCACCATCGATGCGGTCAACATCGACGTCGCCATTACCGCGCTCCAGAGGCGCGGGCTCGTCATTTCTTCCATAGACCCCCAGGCGGACAAGATGTCGATGTGGAGCCGTATTTCCATTTTCGACCGCGTGACCAATGCCGACATTGTTATGGTGTCGCGGCAGATTACGACGCTCTTCGAAGCGCAGGTCTCGGCGCTTCGCGCCTTCCGTCTTTTGGCGGCAGAAGCTCGTACGCCCAAACTCGCCGGCAAACTCACGGAGATTGCGAGCGATATTCAGGGCGGCTCGACTATTTCCGCCGCGCTTGCGAGGCACCCCGATGTGTTCACCGTCTTCTATATCAACATGGTGCGAGCGGGTGAAGAGGCGGGAAAACTCGACGAAACCTTCGCCTTCCTCGCGGATTATCTCGACCGCAATTACGAGATTACGCAAAAAGCCAAAAACGCGCTCATCTATCCCGCGTTCATCACACTCACGTTCCTTACCGTGATGGGACTTATGATGACGCTCGTCATTCCGCACCTGGCCAGCATGCTCTCGGAAGTCGGGCAGGATATTCCGGTCTACACGCGCGTCGTCATCGGCATCAGCAATTTCCTGGTTCACTACATTCTCCTCCTGCTCGCACTGCTCGTTGTGGGCGGTGTCTTTCTCTACCGGTTTGCGCTCACGGAGCAGGGCAAGCAGCTCTACTCGCGCGCGCGTCTGCAGATACCGGCTGTCGGCGGCATTTACCAAAAACTTTTTCTCTCGAGAATGGCCGACAACCTTTCGACCATGTTGAAGAGCGGCGTGCAAATACTCCGCGGTCTCGAAATCACCGGCTCGGTGGTAGGGGATGCCGTCTATGAACGAGTGCTGACCGCCACCGCCGTCGACGTGAAGGGCGGCCTTCCCGTCTCTGAGGCGCTTCGCAGACATCCGGAGATACCGGGCATAGTCATCGCCATGGTAAAAATCGGCGAAGAGACCGGCAACATGGGACAAATCCTCGACACCATGGCGCGTTTCTATCGCCGCGAGGTCAATAATGCGGTAGACACCCTCGTCAGCCTCATCGAGCCGTTCATGATTGTCGTCCTCGCGGTCGGCGTGGCTGCGCTTCTTGCATCCGTGCTCATTCCTATCTACAACATCGCTTCCGGGTTCTAAATTCGGCTATCCACAGCCTGGCAAGCGTAGCCTCGGGGGACTAGCTATAATGACACCCATGAAAAGCACCAAAGGTTTCACTCTGGTTAGTACAGGTAAATCCGCACGCGGATTCACCTTGATCGAATTACTCGTCGTTATCGCTATTATCGGCATTCTCTCGTCGGTTGTCTTGGCCTCGCTCAACAGCGCCCGCAAGAAGGGTCGCGACGCGCGTCGCATTGCCGACATCAAGCAGCTTCAGCTCGCTCTCGAGCTCTCATACGACGCCAACAACACCTATCCGCTTGCGATTAACACGGCGAGCGTTATAACCCCCGGGTACATCTCGACTATCCCGACCGACCCGTCAGGATCAGCCGCGTCACCCATCAGCTACTTCTATGCCTCGGCCAACACCGACGGTACGGCATGCGCCTCGACCCCATGCGCCTCATACGTCCTCGGTGCTACTCTCGAAGTCACGAACAGTGCACAACTCAACGTTGACATTGATGGTACCGTCGCGGCTATCGCTTGCGCCGACCCGGTGTACTGTGCGAGACCGTAGTTCATAGACGTTTCAAAAGCACAAACCCCGCCTTTGGCGGGGTTTGTGCTTTATACTTCTGCAATGCACCCTTCTGTCTTTGCACTCCTCGGTCTCATCGCGGGGAGTTTTCTCAATGTCGTCATCCTCCGGTACGGTGAGCGCTCTCTCGGCGGTCGAAGCGCCTGCCCTCGGTGCGGAAAAACACTCGAGTGGTTTGAGCTCATCCCCGTACTCTCTTGGCTCGTACTCCTCGCGAGGTGCCGTCATTGCGGCAAGCGAATATCGGTACAGTATCCGCTCGTTGAGCTCTCGACCGCGGCACTTTTTTTCGGCATCGGCGCGGCGCCGCTCGGCCTTGTCGCTCAATTGGTTGCACTGCCGATCATCTCGCTACTCATCGCGATATTCGTGTACGACCTTTATCACACGATTATCCCGGACCCGTGGGTGTACCTTTTCGCGCTGCTTGCGTTCGCGTCGCAATTTCTTGTACTTCCCGATAGCCCCGATGTGCTTCTCATACTTGCCGGACCCCTTGCGGCTGCCCCGCTTTTCGCGCTCTGGTTCGTCTCGAGGGGTAGATGGATGGGGTTCGGCGACGTGAAGCTCGCGCTCGGTATGGGATGGCTCCTGGGCGCCCTCCATGGAGTCGTTGCCGTCTTTTTTGCGTTCATAATCGGCGCGGCGGTCAGCGTGCCGCTGCTACTGCTTTCTTCCGTGGGGTTCGCGCGTTTTCTGCACAACATTACCCCCACGCGTACGTTCTCGCCTGCCAGGCTCGGGTTTACAATGGGGAGTGAGATTCCGTTCGGGCCGTTTCTCATTGTGAGTACTTGTATCTTATGGTTCATGCAAATCTACGGCATTCCGCTTCCGCTCATATTGTGGTGAGCGCATCTCGCGCAGGCAGGCAGGCGGAGCGGGGATTTACCCTCATCGAACTCCTCGTTGTCACGGCGATCATGACCCTCATCAGCGGGCTCATCCTCATCAACAACAACAAATTCGGCGGGCGCATCTTGCTGGAAAATCTAGCGTATGACGTTGCGCTTTCCGTGCGGCAGGCGCAGGTCTACGGCATCTCGGTCCATCGGTTCGGCACGAACACGTTCTCGGCCGGCTATGGCATGCACTTCGACCGCTTAAGCGGCGCGAATCCCTCGATTACCTATGAACTCTTCGCCGATGCGTACCCGCAGGAAGCCGACGGCTCCTACGGCAACGGGCTCTACGAGGCTGATCAAGGAGAGCTCGTCCAGTCGACCGACATCGAACGCGGCTTTCACGTGATAGACCTCTGTGTCACACCAAGCCAGGGTGCCGCCGAAACCTGCAGCATCAATTCGCTCGACATCATGTTCAAACGTCCCGAGCCGGATGCGTACATCAGTGCCAACGGCACCTCCGGCGTTATCGACCATGGGGCACTCAATCAGCGCGGTCGCGTCATCTTTGAGTCGCCGCGAGGCGATAGAGTCTCGGTCGTCGTCGAGGCATCGGGGCAAATATCGGTGGAATGATATGAACGAAACTCGCATCAGTACGCATTTCTCGGGGTCGCTATCTGAGCCTGCTGGCTCAGCGCTCACTCTCGCGCCGACGCGCTGCGAGAGACCCCTCAAAATGCATACTGCTGGCGAGTTCCGTTCTGGAGGTGGAGGGTTGGAAAAACAGAGAGGCTTTACCCTCATCGAAATGATAGTTGCGGTGGCGCTCTTTACGGTCGTCATGCTCGTCTCGACCGCCGCTTTGCTCGCGCTTGTCGGCGCTAATCGAAAAGCACAGGCGCTCCAGTCTGTGATGAACAACCTCAACATTGCACTCGACGGGATGGTGCGCGGCATGCGCATGGGGAGCGATTACAATGGCTCGGGTGACTGCAACGGCAACACTACAGGTTCGCAGCACGATTGCACCGACGGCGGTTCGATCTTTTCGTTCGAAGCGTTCGGCGGCAACCCGAACGACCCGACTGACCAGTGGGTATACAAGTATGACGCGACCGCAAAACGTATCTATAAGTCGGAAGATAACGGCGCGACATTTTTTGCCATAACGGCGCCTGAAGTCACCATCGATAGCCTCAAGTTTTACGTCGTCGGTACGACCCGCGGCGACACCGCCCAGCCTAAGGTGGTTATCGAAGTGAAAGGAACCGCCGGCGCATTCCAGAATAAAACCAAGACAACCTTCGCCATCCAAGCAACGGCCGTGCAGCGTCTCTTAGACCTATGAGCAAAGGATTTACATTAATTGAGACATTAGTGGCTATCACACTTCTCACGGTGGCTATTACCGCGCCGATGGAGCTTACCGGCAAGAGTCTCGCTTCCGCCTACTATGCCCGCGATCAGATAACGGCATTTCACTTGGCGCAGGAAGCGGTCGAGTCGGTGCGCCACGTGCGCGACCACAACGTCCTTCGAAACGCGCTCGGCGAACAAGCCGACCTGCTCGACGGCATACTCGACACGGGGCAGCGTTCGCGCACCTTTGCCATCGACACGCGCAACGACAACATCACCACGTGTGTTGATACGTGCCCGCCGCTCCAAACCGACGGTGAGTTGTACGGCTATGAGAGCGGCTGGGCCGACACACGATTCACTCGTTCCGTGTTCGTCGCTTTTGTCGATGACGGCAGTGACGAAGTGCGTGTGTCGGTCAGCGTTGCGTGGAGGACCGGCGCGTTCCAGACGCGCACCTTCACCATTTCGCAAAATCTCTACCGCTGGGTCAACGACGGCAGCGGCTCAGCAAATTAATATGAAAAATCTTTTTCAATTCGCGCATAGAACACGGACTGCACTCGGGCGGGAGGAGCGCAGCCGCGGCTTCACGCTTTTGCTTGCGGCGCTCATCGCGTCCATCGTCCTCGCTATCGGCACCTCGATATTCCAGTTGGCCCAGAAATCGCTCCTTCTTTCGTCGGTAGGGCGCGATTCTCAGTTCGCCTTTTACGCGGCCGACACGGGTGCCGAGTGTGCGCTCTACTGGGACGTGCGTTTTTCATATTTTGGCCTCACCGAGCCCTCGGGCGTAACCCCGGCGTGTGACTTGCAAACGCTGAACGCGATTGGCCGCACCGGCTCGTATACTCAGACGATGACCTTCCAGTTCGCTCCCAACGGCTATTGTGTGAACGTTTCAGTCGAGAAGTCGCTCGACAGCCAGACGAATGCAGTACGCACGGTAATCCACGCCGACGGCTTTAGCACGGTTTGCGCCTCGGTCGACACTTCTCCGCGCACCTTGCAGCGCTCCGTCGAACTACATTACTAGCGGCCGCGTTTTGCTATGATGCGCGGATATGGCCGTTCCCGCAGATGTTCGCAATCGCTACGAAAGGCTCAAATTGACGATTAACCGCTACCGGGTCCAGTACCACGTGTACGATAAAGAGGAGATATCACAGGCGGCGCTCGATTCTCTCAAGCATGAACTCTCGCAGATAGAAGCCGCGCATCCGGGCATTATCGCGCCCGATTCTCCCTCGCAGCGAGTCGCCGGAAAGCCCCTCCCGGGCTTTAAGAAAGTACGGCACCAAGTGGCGCAGTGGTCGTTCAATGACGCATTCTCACCCGAGGAATTGCGCGAGTTCGATGCGCGCGTGAAGCGGTTTCTAAAGCCGTCGTTTCCCGAGGCGCGACCGTCATACGTCTGTGAACTCAAGATTGACGGCCTCAAAGTAGTCTTTACCTACGAAAAAGGGTTGCTCGTCAGTGCCGCGACGCGCGGTGACGGCGTAGTGGGCGAGGACGTCACACAAAATATAAAGACGATAGAGGCTGTACCGCTTTCGCTCTCGCGCCCCGTCGATATCGTCGTTGAGGGGGAAGTATGGATGAGCTCGCAGAATCTGGAGAGCCTCAACAAAATCCAGGAGAAAGCGGGCAAACCGCTCTACGCAAACCCGCGCAACGTGGCGGCCGGCTCCATCAGGCAGCTCGACCCAAAAATCGCGGCGGCCCGCAATCTCGACGTCTTTATCTACGATGTAGCCGCTACAAGCGAGGCATTCCCAAAAACCCAGGCGGAGGAACTCGAATACATGCGCGAGCTCGGTTTCAAAGTAAATCCGCATCATAAGCTCGCGAAAGATGTCGATGAGGCGATTGCCTACTGGGAGGGCTGGAAGCCCCGACGCCAAAGGGTCGGGGTCCCGACCTCCGGCAAAGCCGGAGCGTCGGGAAAGAAAGACAAAGTAGATTATTGGATAGACGGCGTCGTCGTGAAGGTTAACGAGCGCGCGTATGAAGAGGCGCTCGGCTATACCGGGAAAGCGCCGCGCTTCGCCATCGCATTCAAATTCCCGGCCGAACAGGCGACGTCCGTCGTTGAAGATATCGTGCTCCAGGTCGGACGCACCGGAGTGCTTACGCCGGTTGCGCATCTGAGACCCACCCTTGTCGCCGGCTCCACAGTCTCGCGCGCCACTCTGCACAATGAAGATGAAATAAAGCGGCTCGACGTGCGTATCGGTGACACCGTCATTCTGCAAAAAGCGGGTGACGTAATTCCCGACATCGTACAGGTCGTGCAAGAACTTCGTCCGAAAAGCGCGAAACCCTACCGCTGGCCGCAGACCGTCGAGGAGTGCGGGGGCGACGGGCGCATCGAGCGCGTGCCCGGACAGGCCGCCTGGCGGTGCGTTAACAAAGATTCATTCGCCGTCGTGCGCCGCCGCTTTCACAATTTCGTAGGTAAACACTCCCTCGACATCGAGGGCTTCGGCCCGGCTACCGTCGACCAGCTTTTGGAAAAGGGATTAGTGCAGCATTACGACGAACTCTTTACGCTGACCGAAGGCGACTTGCTGACGCTGGAAGGGTTTGCCGACATTTCAGCAAAAAAACTTATCGAATCCATCGGTCGGTCGCGGAAAGTCGAGCTAGCCCGTCTTATTGTCGGGCTCTCCATTCTGCAAGTGGGTGAGGAAACCGCCATACTTCTCGCGCAAACGTTCCGCACGCTCGAAAAGATTGAGACCGCATCGGTCGAAGAGCTGGAGAAGATAGACGGCGTCGGACCGATAGTCGCTGCGGCAGTGGTGGAATGGTTTGGCGCGAAGCGCCACCGTGAGCTTGTCGAACGGCTGAAAAAAGTTTTGCATATCGTGAACACCGCGCCGAAAATTGAAAAGGCAAAGGAGTTACCTCTGGCGGGTAAGACGTTTGTGCTTACCGGCGGGCTCTCATCTATGTCGCGCGACGATGCGAAGACGAAACTTCGGGCGCTCGGCGCCGATGTATCCGGCTCGGTCTCGAAAAAAACATCGTACGTGGTGGCCGGTGAGGAAGCAGGCTCAAAGCTCGATAAGGCGAGAGAGCTGGGCGTAGCTGTGCTGACAGAAGAAGAGTTTATGCGTATCATAGCCGAATGACTGACCCGATTGTCGACGTTGCCGCGCTCGCAAAACTCGCGCGGCTCGAAATCTC
>CALRIB010000036.1 GCA_943359705.1 Candidatus Nomurabacteria bacterium
ACATCGAAAAATTCCGTCTCGACCTCGCGTCAGACCAGATATATCACTTCGTGTGGGATAGATTCGCAGCGGAAATCATCGAGGAGTCGAAGGTGATATTCAAAGGCGGCGGCGAAGCCGCCGCCTCCCGTAGCGCGGCCCTCTACTCACTACTCACTACCTCACTAAAGCTGCTTCACCCCTTTATGCCCTTCGTCACCGAATCCATTTGGCAGGAACTCCCAGGGAGAAAGGACAACGACCTTATGGTCACAAAGTGGCCTGTATAATGCTCGGTAATGCCTGAGATAAGTCCTATCCTCGCGGCCGCGGCCGGTGGTTTGCTGCCCGCTCTGGCGTGGCTGTGGTTTTGGCGGCGTGAGGACAGCGTCCACCCCGAGCCCCGCGCCCTCATCGCACTCGCCTTCTTTGCAGGAATGGTCACGGTCGCCGTCGTCATCCCCATCCAGAAATTCGTGGCCCCCTACCTGACCGATTACGCGCCGATGGTGGGCATCGCAGCACAAACACTTGTCTTTACGGCCTGGTCTGCAATCGAGGAAGTCTGTAAGTTCCTCGCCGCGTGCCTCACGGTCTTCCGCAACCGCGAGGACGACGAACCGATTGACCCTGTGATTTACATGGTAACGATCGCGCTCGGCTTTGCAGCGGCCGAAAATACGCTCTTCCTTCTCTCCCCGCTCGCCGGTTCCACCGTGTTGCAGACCGTTATTACGGGCAACCTCCGATTCGTAGGCGCCACACTGCTTCATGTGCTCTCCTCATCGGTCATCGGTGTGGCCATTGCGCTCTGTTTCTACGGCTCGTGGAAGCAAAAGACCCTCTATACCACCGTAGGAGTTATCCTCGCCGCCTCTTTGCACGCCCTTTTCAATTTCCTTATACTTAACACGGCGGAAGAACACCTCCTTCGCACCTTCGGACTCGTCTGGGTCGGACTTATCGTTCTTCTGGCTATGCTCGAATACATCAAACGCATTCATCCGGTCGTGAAAAAAAGATTTCTATGACCCCACACACTTTCGCACATTCAGTTTCATGCAAACAATTTTTCATGAGTGATTTATCTATTATTACGACGGGTAAAAGTAACTTAGTGTGAGGGGTATGATTAAAAGTTTCTTCTCCCGTCTCACCAGCACCAACGACGACTACGACTATTTCGACGACCCCAAGGCCACCAAAGCCGTCTTCGAGGGCGAGGGCGATGAGCGCCACGCACGTATCGTCCCTAAGGATCAGGCTACGTGGACTCCCGACGACCCGGCAGGCGAGCTTGCGGTAGATGTGTACCAGACACCCGAGGCTATCGTGGTAAAGGCGCTCATTGCCGGCGTGCACCCCGGCACCATCGATATCTCCCTCTCGCGCGAAATGCTCACCGTCTCCGGCCAGCGCTCCGACGAACGCGAAGTCGATGAAGAACACTATTTCCAGCGCGAGCTCTACTGGGGCTCATTCTCGCGCACTATCCTCTTGCCCGAAGAAGTCGACGTCGAACTCGCCGAAGCGAGTGAGCGGCACGGCATCCTTATGATTCGCCTTCCGAAGATAAACAAAAAGAAGCAGACAAAATTGAAAGTTCGGAGCCGATAACATATACTGCCCGCTATGCCTGAACAAAATGCGTCAGTTTCTACTAGCAATGTGCAAAAATTAGCAGTTCCTATCGCCATCGTTGTCGCCGGAGCGCTTATCGCAGGAGCGGTGTACTTCTCCGGAGCAAAAGCACCGGCTGCCGGAGGCGCACCCACTCAAGCGGTAGATATTAAAGACGTCAAAATTTCCGCATCCGACCCGTTTATCGGCAAAGCCGACGCACCCGTCACGCTCGCATACTGGTCAGACTACCAGTGCCCGTTCTGCAAAGCGGTGGAAACAGGCGGCGTGCAAGGCATCAACATCAATCCTTCCATCCCCACGCTCATCAAAGACTACGTCGACACCGGCAAACTTCGCATCGTCTTCAAAGACTATCCGTTCCTCGGCGAAGATTCGCTGACGGCCGCGCTTTACGAGCACGCCGTGTGGGAGACCTACCCCGACAAGTTTTACGCGTGGCGCGCAGCGATGTTCGCTGCGCAGGATGACGAAGGCGACCAGGGTTTCGGCGACGAGGCTTCTATTATCGCGCTCAGCAAGAAAATCTCCGGAATTGACGCTGCCAAGCTTAAGGCACTGGTGGCTTCCAAAAAAGACGCGTACACAAAATTCATCCAAGACGACCTCACCGAGGGCTCCGGCTTTGGCATCTCCGGCACTCCCGGCTTCATCACCGGCAAGACACTCATCGCAGGCGCTGACGATATCTCAGCATTTACGAAGGCAATTGACGCGCAGCTTAAGTAAGCGAAAGGGCGGCCGTGAGGTCGCCCTTTTTGATGTAGCCGCGCGAGTGCCACCGGATGGTCTTATTGACCCGCTCTCGGCTTAACGATGACGTTGTAATAACGCTTTCCAAACGCGGCGGAGACAAAGGTATGGGAAACCACCTCGAACTTCGAACGGCGGGCAAGCTCGATGTTGAGCGAGTCCACGAAGTCCCAGGACGATTTGCAGTTTTTGAAGTCCCACACCTCGACATACCCTTGAATCGAGCCCGTCGAACGTTCGACCTCGCAAGCGCTGCCCGCAGCCGCAGTCAGGAGCAAAATCGCGAGAGCCAGAATGCTAGTTCGCATCATGACGAATACCTCTTTGGTTTCGGCTCACCACCTCCGGAAGGGGTGTGTGCAAGCCCAGGAGATTTAACTATAAACCGCGCTCGTCGTCTATCAGCCCCATTTTGTAGATATCGAAGGAGTTGTCACCCTCGAACATATCGGAGGGATTCGGGAGGTACACGCGCTTGCGGGTGATTTCCGCCGTCGCGTCCTTAATGAGTCGATGGAAGAGCGCAAATTCTTCTTTGTAATCGGCGAAGTCGATGATGTAGCGGCGCATTTGCGATGAACCGTCTGCATTTTTCTTCTTTCGACATTCCTGAAAGATGAATCGCCTTACGGGTTTTTTATACAACTCACGCACGGTGTAATAATTGAATATCGCCTGAATGATAAACATCGGCTTGTATTTTCTGAGTGCAGAGAACGAGTCGACAAATTTGTGGTCGACGATATCGAGCGCCTTCGGGTCGACTTTGGAGCGCACGACGAGGTCGGAAACCGCTTTGAGCGGAAGCGGCAGACCTTCCACCTTCACCACGCCCTTCACCTCAATTCCTACGATGTCGTGCCGCGGCGGCCGTGCAAGATAGAATCCGATTGCCTGCAAATACTCCTGCTCCATCGAGGCGCGTTTCTTCTTTTGTGCGGCACGGGTCTTCGCCTTACCAAAATTGACCTCAAAATCCGGCACTCCCCGAAGGTGTTCAAGTCCTAGCTCAATCGCGCCCTCTTTCGAAATTCCGCCATAAAAATGCTGCAGCGCCACATGCCCCGCGCGCCCGATAATGCCGGCCGGCGAGGATGGCGCATCGAACACCTGCTCCACGTAGCGCTTGTACCAAGCCAAAGGATTCCGCAAAAAAGCCATCAAGGACGAGTGACTCCAGTGTTTGATGGGCGGATTTGCCTTCTTCATGGCGCGAGTATATCACCGCTTGACTTTCGATAGCCGCGAGAGCACGATGTCGACTTCGCTTTGAGACGGAGGAAAAATGTCACAGCGAGCATTCGAGGTGTTCCTTGTGATTGCCGAGTGGTCTACAGTACCGGCGGCAATCACATGGGGATGGGCACTCTGCGTGTCCTCCTTCCCCCTATGACCCTCAGCGGGTCGCAGCGAGGCCCGGCCGCCACTTTAGGCCGGGCTTCTTCATTAGTTTCCACATCTTTGAATTGACAAAATATGGCTTAGGAATAGGATATTCCAATCCTTTCTAATTTCATCAACCCAACACGAGCACGAGTCATCATCAACCTCAAAGCGAGCAAGGGAAGCTGGGAATGCGGAATGGAAATGCACTTTCGAAAGTAAGGGTTATCGCAATCGGGGGACAGCGCGGGACAGGGCGGAAGAAATTCCTTACCGAGTTCCAACAATGTCTCGCGTGCGAGTTCACCGGTTTGCGTATCCTTTACCTGGGGAGCCCCTTCAAACGGCTTCCCCACCCGCTGTTGCGGTCGGCGAAAGAAAAGCGCCGTCCGCCGACATCGCGGCTACTCGGCTTGTGGAGCGAGCTCGACGAGTTCTGCCTCCTCAAGCTGCTGCCCGCGATAAAAAGCGGCGACTATGACCTGATCGTGATCGATGAATTCGGTTTAAGCGCATCGCTTCAGTCCACTGCTCTCAGCAGTGACAGGAAACGGAACGCCATGGCCCGAGGAATGCATCACGACCTTGTCAGATCACGATTAAAACGGGAGGGAGTAAGCCCGCCCGAGTACATCATTATTCGGTCAAGTCCAAGCATCGTCGACAGATCGGCGCTGCAAAGAGTTCCAAGGCTGGCAAAGATCAGCAGGAAAAAGCGACTCGCGTTCATCCGGTATGAGGATCGCGAGATTGACCGCTATTTCCGGGGAACGGGCCAGAAGCGGCTTATCACGCTGTGTGCAAGCATGAGCCACCACGAAAAGTGCAGGCTCACCGCCGAGGCATTGCGGAAGAACCTGCATCGCTAAGCTGCCCGAGGCATGACCGAGCTATCAGAAGCCCGCCGGCGGTGTCGGCGGGTTTCTTTCTTTTATAAATCGTTGCCGGAGTAGGAAAGATTCAGACTTTTATTGCACAGCGGGAAGTCGGGCACGATGTTGCCTGGGCCGATTTCGCCGAAGAGCGGCCAGTTGCAGAATGAAGGGTCGGAAATTGCGGCGCGTTCGATGCGACCTCCCGCGTCGAGGCGTACGAAATCGATGATGCCGCCGCGCCAGCTCTCCGCCCAGCCGAGTGACTCCCCGGCTTTCGTTGTGAGCGAGCTTTTTGAAGCTCCCGAGGGAAGTGCGGCCAGTACTTGGCGGATGAGACGGAATGATTCAAACAGTTCGAGCGCACGGACACTGAAGCGTGCGCGCACGTCACCTGCCTTTTTGACGGCGACGAGCGGTGCGAATTCCGCATACGCGGCGTAGGGATGGTCGCGACGGAGGTCGAATGCGACGCCCGAGGCGCGCGCGGCTACGCCGCGAGCGCCGTACGCGCGAGCAGCTTCGTACGAAAGCACGCCTGTCGTCTCAAAACGCTCCAAAAGCCCGTCACTGCCGTACGCGATTGCCAGCACTTTCTGCATTTCTCTTTCAATTCGCGCGATAGTCGCAAGAATGGCGGCGCTTCCCTCTGTATCGATGTCGTGCGCGCCTCCGAGTACAACGGCGCCGCGCAAAAATCGGTGGCCGACAAGCTCCTCATACAAACGGCGCATCTCCTCCACCATGCGAAAACCCTGTGCCGCCATAAAGGTAAAGCCTGTCCCGTTGCCGCCCATATTGCCGATATCAAAGATATGTGCGCTCGCACGCTCGAGCTCGCTCCAAAGGACGCGCAATGCCTTGGCACGCTCCGGAATACTTGCCCCACTCGCACGCTCGACTGCCTCGGCAAACGCAAGTGAGTGCCCCACCACCATGTCGCCCGAAATACGCTCGATAAAAGGAAACGCATCCGCCGGCGTTTTGCCTTCAAGCAACTTCTCGACACCTTTATGCTTGAAGAAGAGCTTACCTTCAAGTGAAATGATGCGCTCACCGTTCACATTGAAGCGGAAATGGCCGGGTTCGATGATGCCCGCGTGAATGGGACCGACGGGAATCTCATAGACACCTTTGCCCTCCACCGCGTGCATCGGATACGGCTCCGCGGCGTGCGCGAGTTTCGTGTTCCACGCAAACTCTTTGCGAAGCGGATACGTGGCGGCGGGAATATTCTCGTGGTGGATGAGGCGGCGCCAGTCTGGGTGCCCTTCCGCCACGATACCGAACTGGTCATGGATGAGTCGCTCGTACCAGTGTGCGGCGTGAACGGTGCGAGTGAGCGAAGGATAGCCCGGTGCGTCGGCCGATACCTCGGTGCGCAACGTGCGGAAGCTTCCCTTCCCGGCAAACACCGCGTGCACGGCAAACGTACCGCGGGCGCCTCGCTCGTCGGTCGCAAACATAAAAGCGAGCGGCATTCCCGCGTCCGCAAAACGCGTCGCCTGCTCGGCAAACTCACTCGCTGCGACAATTTCGGGCTTGGTTTCCATATTAGTGAATTGATGAGGCGATAAAGCTGATGACCGAAAGCCCGCCGCTCCAGAGGGCAAAGCCGAATGCGACGACCAGCGCAGCGTGCAGCGCCATTGCCGCGTGAGAAACATCAAAACCCTCCCGTGTCTCCCGCATGGATTCCCCCGCAGGCGAGAAAAGCATGGGCATGATGCGCATGAAAAATCCCGCGCCGATGAGAGCGAGTGCGAGCGCCACGATTGTAAGCGCGTACGGATGCGCTCCGACGAGTCCGCTAAAGAGCAGTACTTCGCTCAAAAAGAGCGGCGATGGCGGCACAGCCAGCAGTGCGAGAAGTCCGAAGAGGAAAAACCCGCCCGTGTAGGGCATTCGGCGAAGCACATCCCCCACCCGCTCGAATTTGGTGCTCTTAAAGGCGAGGAGGATGTTTCCGGCGCCGAAGAAGAGCATCGACTTGATGAGCGCGTGGCCGACAAGATGAATGATGGCGGCGAGAGTGCCCACAGGTCCAAGCCCGAAAAGCATCGTCGTGATTCCCATGTGCTCGATAGACGAGTATGCGAGGAGGCGTTTGTAGTCGGTCTGGATGAGGATGAAAGCTGCGGGCACTATGCAAGAGAGCACGCCGAAAAAGAGGAGCAGCCAGTTCGTCCAATCACTCGCGTGGAGCGCGCCGTCGACAAGCATCTTGTAGCGGATGATAGAGAAAAGGGCGGCGTTGAGCAGCACACCGGAGAGCAGTGCGGAGATAGGCGCGGGTGCGCGGCTGTGCGCGTCCGGAAGCCACGCGTGCATCGGCACGAGGCCCACCTTCGTACCGTACCCGATAAGCACAAAGATAAACGCGAGCTTCATCATGCCGGGTGAGAGCGTCGGTGCGAGCGACAAAAGATACGTCCAATCAATACTGCCTCCGGTACCTGACGCAGCATTGTAGGTGAGGAGAAGACCGATGAGCCCGAGCGAGATGCCCGTCGAGCAAAGCACGATGTACTTCCATGCCGCTTCGAGCGAGCCCTTGCGCGGATAGAACGCCACCAGGAGTGTGGTTGCAAGCGTCGTTGCTTCAAGCGCGACCCACATCAGGCCGAGGTTGTTGACCGACACCGAGAACATCATTGAGAGGACGAACGCATTAAGAAGCGCAAAATATCGCCGCACGTCGGCGAGAGCAATCTCGCGCTCGTGCAACTCGTACCCGAGATACGGAACGCTGGCGAGCGTGGCCGTCCATTGCAAGAACGAAATGACGAGAAGAAACGTAGAAGCAAACGGGTCGAGATACCAGAAGCCCCACTGCAATGCCGGTGCAATGCCGAGCATAATCGGCACAGCAACGAATCCGGCTGCGGCGAAGATTGCCGTGCTCAAAATAGAGACGACCGAAAAGATGCTGCGCGCGTGCGGTAAAAGCAGCGCAGCAAGAACGGCCAGGACGCAAAGAATGAAAAGAGTGAGTATCATATTAGTCAACGAGTTCGCGCAGGTATTCCGTACCGATTGAGCTGTGTTCGGCTTGCGCGCGGAGCACAAGAAGAATAATGAGCGTAATGAAAACGCAGAGGTCGAAAAGGATACCGATTTCCACGAGGAACGGCATACCGCCGGTCATCGCAAGCCCGAGCAGAAAGATGCCGTTCTCCATCACGAGAAACCCGACGGCCTGGCCGAACATGTCGGTGCGCGAGAGAAGGAGGAGGATGCCGAGCATCACAAGCGCGAGCGATGTGCCGAGACCGAGCTGATTCTCCGTGCCCGGTATGTAGCGCAGTGCTGCAAGGAACGAAAGTCCGATAAGCGCGAGGCCCGCAAAGAAAAGCGCGGTGGGGCGTACGTATGACTGAAGGCGCTGGTTGATGTTGGTGCGATGCGCGATGCGCGTCAGAAATTCCGGAATGAGAATTACTTTCACGATGAGTACGAGAATCCCGACGGCGATAAGATGCGCCTCCCCCTCCATATAACCCGTGGCAAGAGCAAAAAGAGAGAGAAAGAGCGAGAGCAGCCGGAACATCGAGACGAATGAAGAAAAGCGCATGCGCGTGATAAGCATGAGGGCCGAAGCGAGCATGAGCGTGGAGAAACCGGCCGTTATGGTGAAGATCGATATCATACGAGGCCAAGGTATTTGCTAATGACAATCAGAACGCAGCCGCCGACAGCAAAGAGGAACGCGAGGGACATGTATTCCTGCATACGGTAGAAACGCATTTTCACTATGGTCGACTCTATGAACGCAATCGCGAAAGCGGTGACGAGAATTTTGATAAGAAGTGCGATGAGCGCGGCTGCCCCGAGCGGGAGCGCC
>CALRIB010000037.1 GCA_943359705.1 Candidatus Nomurabacteria bacterium
CTCCCAGAACATTTCCTTACTTGACGCCGTGTTCCTCCAACTATTCCAGGTCGCCGCTGTAAAGCGAACTGAGATGTGGGTGAGGTTGGCGGGGATGTCTATAAACTGTACCGGTTTACCCGAGGTCGTCGTGGCGGCTTTCTTCGGGCGCGATGTCATTGCGAGGCTCCACTTGCCAGGTTGCGCGAAGAACTGCTGTTCTCGCTAGGCAAAATCTCGCACAGATAGTGGCAGTCTGCAACTTGTGGAAATTCTTGAGGTATCTGGTATAGTGCGGCCATCATGACTGCGGCGCGCAGCCAAGATCGCAAAAAAGTGAATGCGCGCACGCACGCCCTGTCGGGAAAGTTGGTCGTCGCTATGGAGAAGGCGGGGATGGATGACGTCGCGCTTGTCGGGGGCAAAAACGCATCACTCGGCGAAATGCTTCAGGAACTTTCTTCGAAAGGCATCCGCGTCCCGTCCGGATTCGTTGTGACCGCTGAGGCGTATCGCCTTTTCATTCGCGAAGCGGGACTCGAGGAATTCATCCGCACGTCCCTGGAAGGACTTGAACACGGTGACCTCCGTAGCCTTGAGAGCGTGAGCGCAGAAGTGCGCGCACGCATCCGAAGTGCTGCAATGCCTACGGTTCTCGAGGCCGAAATTGCTGCCGGGTATAAGCAGATGGAAAAAAAGTACGGCAAGAATATCGACGTCGCTATCCGCTCGAGCGCGACCGCCGAAGACTTGCCCGATGCGAGCTTTGCCGGGGAGCACGATACCTACCTCGGCGTCCGCGGAGAAAAAGACGTCGTGCGTTCCATCAAATCTTGCTTCGCCTCGCTCTTCACCGCGCGTGCCATCAACTACCGCCTCGACAAACAGTTCGACCATTTCTCCGTCGCACTCTCCGTGGCTGTGCAGCGCATGGTCGCCACTCACTCTGGTGCTTCGGGCGTGATGTTCACCATCGACACAGAGACCGGCTTCCGCGACCTCATCATCATCAACGGCGCGTGGGGCCTCGGCGAGACGGTCGTGCAGGGACGCGTCGTGCCCGACGAATTTCTCGTAGCCAAAAGCATGCTCGGCAAAGCGCCCAACCCCATCATTTCCAAGCGACTCGGGGGCAAACACGAAAAGATGATTTACAGTTCGAAAGGGAGCGTCGGGCCGACCGAGATAGTGAAGACTTCGTCAAAAGAGCGCAACAGTTTCGTCTTGAATGACAAACAGGCACTCGAGCTCGCTATGTGGGCGAAAACAATCGAGGAGCACTACACCAAAAAGCGCGGCACCGACTCGCCGATGGACATCGAGTGGGGACTCGACGGCAAGACCAACCAGCTGTTCATTCTCCAAGCTCGTCCGGAGACCGTGCAGGTGGCCAAAGACCGCAGCAAGGTGAAAGAATATATTCGTCTTGAAGACGGACCGGTTTTGGCCAAAGGTCTTTCCGTGGGCAACAAGATTGTAAGCGGCGTAGCGCGCGTCATTCGCAGCACGCAGGACATGGAAGAATTGAAGCCGGGAGAAATTTTGATTACGGAAATGACCGACCCCGACTGGGAGCCGGTGATGAAAAAGGCCGGTGCCATCGTAACCGACAAGGGCGGTCGCACGTCGCACGCCGCAATCGTCTCTCGCGAGCTCGGTCTCACGGCAATCGTAGGCACAGAGACGGTGACGAGGCACATCAAGACGGGTGAAGTGATTACCGTAGACACTACTTCCGCCGACGGCACCATCTACAAAGGCGCACTTCGCTTCGACGTGCGCGAGCACAACATCGCTAAGATTCCTGAAGTGAAAACGAAGATGACGATGAACCTCGCCACGCCCGACACCGCATTTGAAAAATCGTTCTTGCCCAACAGCGGCGTCGGTCTCGCGCGCGAAGAGTTCATCATCGCCGCATCGGTGGGCGTCCACCCGCTTGCACTTTTGCATTACGACAAACTCGAACCGCGCCTTCAGCGCAAGGTAGATGAGAAAACGCGCGGCTGGACGAATCGCGAAGCCTACTACGTCGACAACCTGGCCTTCGGCATCGCGAAGATCGCGACCGCGTTTTACCCCAAGCAGGTCATCGTCCGCTTCTCCGACTTTAAGTCCAACGAGTACCGTTCGCTTCTCGGCGGAGAACTCTACGAGCCGCACGAAGAAAACCCGATGCTCGGCTGGCGCGGCGCTTCCCGCTACTACGACCCGAAATTCAAAGACGCCTTTACCCTTGAGTGCCGCGCGCTCCGCAAAGTGCGCGAGGATATGGGGCTGACCAACGTGATTCCGATGGTGCCCTTCTGCCGCACGCTTGAAGAGGGAAGGAAAGTGCTTGCCGCGATGGCGGATGCCGGACTCTATCCGCGCATGCTCGCGAAGACGGCCGCTCAGAAAAAGACGGCGACCAAGGTTATCGTGATGTGCGAGATTCCTTCCAACGCCATCCTCGCCGAGGAGTTCCTCGATATCTTCGACGGTATGTCTATCGGTTCCAATGACCTTACCCAGCTAACACTCGGCCTCGACCGCGACTCCGGCATTGTGAACCGCGTCGCCGATGAGAACGACCCGGCGGTCAAGAAGCTCATTGCCGACGTCATCAAAATCTGCACGCGACGCAAAAAGTACGTCGGCATCTGCGGCCAGGCCCCGTCCGACCACCCTGACTTCGCGCGCTTCTTAGTAAAAGAGGGCATCGAGAGCATGTCCCTCAACCCGGACTCCATCATCAAAACCACGTTCATCGTCGCCGAAGCGGAAAAGAAATTGAAACGCAAATAATCTTCAGGCCGTTTTTATTCCTGCGCAATTTGAGAAAGGCCGAATTCGAGCTATTCTCGCCCATGGAGGACACGTTCTTTGCTTGTTTACGTGCCTCCGTCCACACACTAGGGAGAGAAAGTCCATGAGCAATACCGGAAACGGACCCAACGGCTCATTGCCCGTTGGTTTGATGTTCCGCGTGGTCCAGGAGGGCGATGCATTCAGGTTCCGGTCGCCCGACGGCGCGCCGTTCGAACCGTTGCCTGGCGAACGGAAAATCCGGCTCACCGGCATACCACCGCAGGTTCAAGAGCGCTACAAAGTGGCAGGGACCGCCGATGTAATCTGGGTTCATCGTCGCCGACGTAACGAGCACCCCTTCTTCGAATTCCGGCGCGGATGCCAGATCCCCGCCCGGCTGTTCGTCAGCGAGGAGACCATGTTTCAATACGTGACTGCCTGACGTCACCCGACTTGAGTCGGAACGTCCAGCGCCCGCCGCTTCCGGCGGGCGCATCCTTATCGAAATCGGCCCACCCTTTTAATTTCTGCGGCGATATCACTCGCAAGAAAAGAGTAGCCGCGCTTCTTTTTTGTAAGAATGTCTGCGGCGGCGTTACCGATTTCGCACGCCTTCTTGGCGGCGGCAAAAGGTGATAGTCCGCAGGCCAAAAAGCCCGCGCATAATCCCGCGAGGACGTCACCCGTCCCGGCTTTGTCCAAGCCCGCACTTGTTTTTATTGAAATATGGACACGCCGTGTCCATATTTTGGAGAAGAATCCCTTCTCAATGATAACGTTTCCGCCGGAAAGAAGTTTTTTTATGCCGACGTTTTTCTCGAGCAATTTCCACTCGCCTTCGTTTGGCGTCAGGATGGCGTTGGAAACGCTTTCATTCAAAATCTTGAGCGCGTCTGCGTCGATGACTTTCGGAAGGGGGGAGCGCACAAGAGAACGCATAAGCGCGGCGGTCGGCGGACGCGTACCCGCGCCGTTGCCGAGTACGAGCACGTCTGCGGTTTTCATTTGTCGCTCGATTACCTTTTTGTGAGCGATTGAAAGAAATTTCCCCTTGAGTTTACGTGTCACGAGGTCAGGTGAGAGCGCGTTCAGCGCCCACGCCACCTTTTCCGGTGCCATGACGATGACTGACTCGGCGCCCGCGCGCATCGCAGAAATGGCGGCGAGGTACACGGCGCCGACATATTCTTCAGAGCCGCCGACGACGAGTACGCGCTTCATTCGCGCATTATACGCTTTCCGCAGGTCCAGCATCCTCCGGCTGTTCCGGCTTCTCCTCCGGCTCGTCATCTTCGTCTTCCGGCTCATCTTCCTCGATTACACCGGGTTGGACTGTATCGGGGGATACCGGGGGCGGTGGGGAGGGCAGTTTTCTTCGTGCGACCCTCTCCGCGCGCACCCGTGTGCGCTCCGCTTCATCGCGCAGCCACTCCTCGTGCTCCGAATCCGTCATGTCTACGGCCTATTGTGCCGCATCGTGTCGACCGCCCATGTGTATTCGATGATGAGGAAGGGAATCCATTGCCATTCGCCCACATATGCGAGATAGATACCGCCGAGAGCAAGGGCAAGCGTGTTGATGATGAAAAATGCGATGTCGAATTCCTGCTCGTGCCGGGAGATTTCCTCGTTGTTCGTCAGGTACAGAAGCCAGCGTTTGAGGTTCATATGCTGCGTAATGCGATTATACACCCGTGGATGAAGCGGTCTTCATTATCTTCATTAAGACTTCATGCGGGTAGTGTAACAATCCCGTAAGTTCTAGCGTCAGCTGAAGTGAGGGAAATATTAGTAAGTATAGAGAATAATCATGTACAAGGTATGAACAACAACTATCTTATCGGAGGTCTCATCGTTATCCTGCTTCTCGTAGGAGGATACTTCGTTCTGCAGTCGAGCGGCACGATGGACAACGGGACGGCGACGACGACGCCGAACACGGACATCGGAGACGGCACTTCGGGTGACACGAGCGGTGATACCACCGGAGGCGACAGCACCCCGTCTGAAGCGGCACCGCGCATCCAAACGGATGCAGGCGCGGCGGTATCCAACTCGACGGCCGTGATAACCGGACACGTAACACCTAACGGCGCACCGACCACCTACTGGTACGAGTACGGTCTCACGACTGCACTCGGTTCCCGCACAGCCGCGCAGTCAATCGGTTCCGGATGGACGGCCATCGCTTCGCCCGGGTACATTACCGGCCTTAAAGCCAACACGACCTACTACTTCCGCCTGAGCGCGCAGAATCGCCTCGGTACGGTAAGCGGCACCATGGGAAGCTTTAGCACCAACAACAATCCGCCTTCGCAAGGCAACGCACCGGCAGTCACAACGAACTCGGCGACCGACGTGCAGCGCACGAGCGTCGTCTTGAACGCGCACGTAAATCCGCGCGGCACTGAGACGACCTACTGGTTCGAATACGGCAACGACGCCAACTTCGGCGGCGTGACCACCTTCCAATCGGCAGGCAACGGCACGGCATCGAACGCCGTTTCCGTCGGCGTCACCGGCCTCAACCCGTCGACCAAGTACTTCTTCCGCGTCAACGCGCAGAATTCGTACGGCACGGTCAACGGCGCAACGCAGAGCTTCACAACGCCCGGCCCCGCTTCGCCCGGAGTGCCTGCGGTCGATACGACATCGGCCACCAACATCGCCACTTCATCGGCGCAATTGAACGGCCGCATCAGCCCCAACGGCGCGCAGACGACCTACTGGTTTGAGTACAGCAAAGACTCACTCCTCGGCAGTATCATCGGCACAGTGACGACGTCGCAAGACCTGAGCGCCGACGCTACAACGCTCACGGTGACGGCTCAAGCGACGCACCTCGATAGGAACGCCAGGTACTTCTACCGACTCGTTGCCCGGAACAGCTTTGGCACCACACGCGGTGACATAGAGAATTTCAGGACTCGGAATTAATCCTGAATGCTAAATCAAAAAGCCGCCCCTAAAGGGGCGGCTTTTTGTAGCGGCGCGATTAAGCGCGGCTGACCTTGACGGCGTTGGGTCCCTTGGGGGATTCCGCAACCTCAAAGGAGAGCGTGTCGCCTTCGCGAAGTTCGTCGAACTTCACGTTCACAAGCTCGTTGGAGTGGAAGAAGAGATCCTTCTCCTGTCCTTCGATCTTGATGAAGCCGAAACCCTTATCGGTGAGTCGGGCAATAGTTCCTGTTTGCATAGCAAAAAGAATTTGGTGGTTAAAATCAATTGTTTAGCTGAGAGTGGAGTTCGATCCGTTCTTCCCTGGATCAGCGCGATTGATGTGCGAAGATTATCACGCCCGTATCACGATGTCAATACACTCGATGAGGTCGCGGGCAGTCGTCCGATGTCCGAAAGCGAACGAGTAGGGACGTCGAATATCGAGGGCGGAAGGTCAACCCCGTCCAGAAAAAAAGAGACTTTTTTGCCGCCGTAGATGGAGGGAAGGATGCCGACGCCGTTGCAGCCGAGATTATAGAGAAGCACGGGATTTTGCGGCTCCGGCCCGATGAGGCGGATGCCGTTCTTGGTGTACCCCATAAGTCCGTGCCAGGTGAAAACGTAATCGATTTTTTTGTTGGGGTCGAGGTTGTAGACCTTGCGCACAAAGGTGTCTATCTCTTCTTCAGCGGAATCCGGAAAGTCGTCTTCAAATGTGTACGGCGTTCCTTCATCAATTTTTGCACCGGGTCCGCCGACGGAAATGAGATTGTGATGCGTGCCTTTCTCGTACTCGTACGGGCGCCGTGTGAGGTAGAGGTAGGGCGTTTCGAAACCTGCCGCCGGATCGGTGTAGTAACTGATGGCAATGGGGGGCTTGTTGAGCGTCTCGAGGTAGCCCGACATGTATCCTATCTCTCCGCTCACCAGGTGGTGGTACTTGGCGTCGATGTCGAGGCCGGTCTCGTTGATGATGTGGATGCTCTCGAAGCCGTTGGTGCAGAGGACGACGCGGTTCGTGCGTATCGTGTGCGATACGGCGTCAAGGATTGCATGGTCGTGCCGCAGAAGAATCTTGTGTATCGGCGTGTGCTCGTAGAGCGCAAAACGTCCGCGATATTTCTTCAGGAGAAAGCTGATGACTTCCTGGCAGAAGAGCGCGCTGTTGATGCAGCCCTTGGTGTAGGAGAGTACGGCGACGAATTCTTTCATTTCCGTCTCGAGTGTTTCTAAAATGGCTTTTTGCGGCGCGAGCGAATAGAGCCCGCGGTACTCACGCGGAATATCGCGCACGAAATCGGCGTGCTCGGCGATGACGAGAGTGCGCGGGTGCATACCGCCTGCCTGCTTGCGGAGTTTGTTGTTCTTGAGGTGCCAGAGCACTTGCCGGTAACTTGTGAGGCCGGCGTGGCCGATAAAACGCGAGAAGGGGATATCGAGCCCGGCGTCGCTATACATCTCATCGAGGAGCTGCCACGCGTCTTCGATGGCACCTTCGCCCTCCGCCGCCATCTGCAGTCCAAATTCATCGACGATACTCGCGAATCCGCGTTCGAAGTAACTCACCACCTGTCCGGCATTGTGCCCCGTTGCGCCGTGCGCGAGTTTGAAGCGCTCGATGAGCGCGACTTTTTTGTCGGTGTGTTTGAGCGTGTAAAAGGCGGTGGCGACTCCCGCAATACCGGCTCCGACGATTGTCACGTCGGTCTCGATATTCTTGTCGAGCCGCACGGTGGCGCGCTCTTTATCGAGCTGATGCAGCCAGGGAGAAAGATTCTTCCGCATACGATGCGGAAAGTATATCGTACTTTTTCGCCGCACTGATGACGATGATACGCGCATTTACGTGCCGGCCGAGGGCGTGAGCCGAGCTCATCGTGTCTTCATATAGGTACCCGTATCATTAACCATTATTCCTCAATATCTTGTATGGCAGAAACAACAATCGTGAACACGCCCGCACAATCGACCGACTCCGGAGCGGGTTGGGCCGTCGCTCTTATCGTTATTATCGCAGTTCTCGTGGGCGGCTTCGTCTGGTACCGATACTACGGACCGGCTGCGACACCTGCATCATCGGACACGACCAACATCAACGTGACCCTTCCGACACCAACAGCCGGAGGCACGAATCCCGCAACCACACCCAAGTAATCCCTATCACCCGATGCGCGGGATATACTGAGAGACATGAAGATATTGACCTGCAAGGAATTGGGAGGCGAGTGCGACGCCAGGCTCTCCGCTGAAACGTGGAAGGAGATTGTGGGAAAGATGGTAGATCACGTAGTGACGCATCATTCCGAGACGGCAAAGGAGATGGAGAAAATGCACAACGAAGATCCGGAGAAATGGGGCAAGGAACACAAGCCACTATGGGAAGCCGCGCCGGAAATGCAGTAGTCTTGGCTCGATCGTTAGGTAGTCGCAACGAGTCGGGGATGACTGATGGATACGACGGTGCCGCGCGAAGTGCTTGTGCGCTCCACGGTGGCGTCCAGTTGCATTGCGAGCGACTCCACGATGCTCGTGCCGAGGCCTTCCCTGTGGGTCGTGTCGGTTGCCGACAATCCGATGCCGTCATCGCCGATGCTGAGCTTCCAGCTTTCCGGCCCCGAGATGTAGGTGACGGTTATTTGCCCCTCTCCGCTGGG
>CALRIB010000038.1 GCA_943359705.1 Candidatus Nomurabacteria bacterium
ATTGCCTTTTGCGTGTCGGTGATACCGGGAAGTTCGACTATCAATCGTTGCTCTCCGGTTCCGGAGAGTGCACTCGCCTTTTCGGTCTGCACAATGGGCTCGGAAACACCGAACATGTTCACGCGGCGCTCAATCGTGTCGCGAAGACTTGCCATCGAATCGACCACATCACTTCCCTGTATCGCATCGAGCTTGGCTCGGTATACGAGCTGTGTGCCGCCCGAGAGATCGAGGCCGAGTTTAAAGGGATGCGAGCCGCCTTGCGAGGAGAGGACCCAGTACCCGACAGCCGCCCCGATGAGCAAAATGACGATAGCAATGAGCCGTTTCTTCCACATAGCGCATCAGTCTACCCCGTTAGATATGACTATTCAACCTTGTCGCTGCGTCGGAACGCGGGCTATCTAACGGGGTCTACCCGCGACGTTGCACTAAATCAAACAGGTTGCGGTATATCATCGCGACGGCAACGGGGCCGACGCCGCCGGGGACGGGTGTTATGACGGAGGCAATTTCGGCGCAGGCAGGGTCGGCATCGCCGGTGATTTTCTTATTGAGCTCGCTCGTGCCCGCGTCGATGAGTGCAACGCCCTGTTTGAGGTGCTCCGGTTTTATCATCTCCGGACTTCCCGCACCGGAGACGATGATGTCAGCCTGTTTGAGGTCGTCGATAGAACCTTCTTCGAGCGAAAAGACGGAAACGTTGGCGCCGAGGGTGCGCAATAGCCACGCGCTCGGCGCGCCGACAAGGCGGCCCGCGCCGACAACGACGACGCGGGCGCCGCGTATCGTGATGCCACTGCGTTCAAGTATCTCAACCGCGGCGAGCGCCACCGGTGCATGTACCAAGCGCTCTTCCTCGGAAATTTTCGGATTAAGTGCATCCACGTCTTTTTCATTCGGCACCGCCGAAAGCATTTCATTGGTATTAATCCCTTGCGGTAGCGGTAACTGCACAATAGCGGCGTCACAATCGTGCACGAGTCTTTGTATCGCCTGCAGTATCTTCCCCGCGTCGCCGTGTTCAGAGACGTTAACGCGCACCATTTCAATACCCAGGCGTTCAGCGCTGCGCGTCTTTATCTTTACGAACGATTCAATGACCGGATTGGCGCCGACGACGACAATGCCAAGCCGTACTTTCTTGTCGAGCGCGGCGAACTTCGGCGCGAGCTCCGCATACATACTCTCCGCAATTGCTTTACCGTCTACAATCGTCCCGCTCATGCAATTCCGTATTCCTTTTTAAGTTCGGCAATTCCCTCTTCGAGCGAAACCGCCGGCTCCCATCCGAGGAGTTCTTTTGCCTTTCGGTTGTCGGCCTTCGAATCGTGCGCCTCGATGCGGGGCGGTGCGTATTTTATTTCTCCTCCGATGAGTTCGGCGAGGTGTTGAATGGTGACATTGCGGCCCGCGCCGATGTTGATGACTTCCCCTTTCCCAACCGTCGAACTCTCTGCAGCGAGGAGGTTGGCGTGAACGCAATCGCGCACGTGCGTGTAGTCACGTGTGATGGTGCCGTCGCCAAAAATGGTGAGCGGCCTCCCCTCTTTGCGGGCAAGCAGGAACGCGCCGACGGCGAGCGCGTAGGGTCCCTTCGGGTCGATACGTGAACCGTAAATATTGAAATAGCGGAGCGAGACAGTTTCGATGCCGTACGTCGTTGCCCACGTCCTTGCGATAAGTTCGCCCACATATTTCTGGAGACCGTACGGATTCACCGGATTTGCAGGCATCGTCTCTATAAGCGGCATCGTGGTCTGCACGCCGTAGGCGGAACCGGAACCGGAGTACACGACGCGGCGCACTTTAGCGCGGGCCGCTGCGGTAAAGACCGAGGCCGTGCCGGTAATGTTCACCTCCGTCGTCTCAACGGGGTGCTCGATTGAGTACGGTACACGCGGCAAAGCGGCTGTGTGGAACACCGTATCCGCGCCCTCAAGTATTTTTTGAACCTCATCCGTCGAGCGAATATCGATCTCGTGGTATGTCGCCTTAGCATTGAATCGCTCCGGATACTTACCGCCTGCGAAGTTGTCGATTACATGCACTTCATCGCCCCGCGCTACGAGCGCGTCCACGATGTGCGAACCAATGAAGCCCGCCCCGCCGGTGACAACCATTTTCTTTGTCATAGGTAGATAGTATCAGCTTCCGCGCGCGGTAAGAACAATGCGGATGGTTTGGAGAATAATAAAAATATCGAGGAGAAGTGAGCGGCGTTTGAGGTAGTAGAGATCGTACGTGAGCTTCTCCTTGGTCTCGGCAATATCGGTACCGTGGTGCGGATGACGGTCATGCTTTATCTGCGCCCAACCGGTGAGGCCGGGGGTGACGAGATAGCGAGCGTTGTAGTACGGGATTTTTGCGCTGTATTGACGTGCGAGCGCGGGCAATTCCGGCCGTGGCCCCACGAGCGAAAGGTCACCCCGGAGTACACTGAGGAGCTGCGGGAATTCGTCGACACGCAGCAGGCGCAGCCATTTCCCCGCACGTGTGACTTTGAGTTTCGACTTCCCGCTCTCATCGTACTTGCCCTGGTCATTGCCGCTCATGCTACGGAATTTGAGAATACGAATGGGCTGTTCAAATCGTCCGACGCGTTCCTGTGCAATGAATATCGGTCCGCCGTCATCGAGCTTAATCGCAATAACGGCGAAGGGGTACACAAGAAGAGACACGATGCCGATCATCAGCGCGCCGAGAATATCCGTTGCGCGTTTGATGATGTCGTACGCACGTGATGCCGCGACACTCGAGAGTATCCACTCGTAGCGGATGAGCGAGAGCGGCATTCGGTCGAAGACTTCCTGATACACATCGATGATGTCGAGTATGGCGAAGCCGCGTTTCTGAAAAGCCGCGTCATACACGATGGGGCGGACCGCCTCAAACGCTTTGTCGGAAAAGTCGACGACAAGAAATGTAGTTTCGCTTTCCTCCGCCAGTCGGCACACCTGTTGGATGACGCCGGAAACCGGCACGCGATCGGTATCAATCACCGTTTCAAATTTGAACGGGTAGCGCGAGTCGCTCGCGACCTCTTCGGCGAGCGCGTGGGCATCGGCACCGGAGGCGATGAGTATGCCGCGCGGCTTCTTGCCGCGCAGAAGGCGCGGAAGGCGCGGAAAGGCAAAGACGCGCCACAGGTAGATGAGGAGGGATGAAACGATGAGATAAATAACCAGTATCGTTTTCGGTGCGAGACCGAATGCCGGTATCAAAAAAAAGAAAAGAGCGGCGAGGGCCACGTTGAGGAGTTGCGTGTAAAGAATGGTCGAGGGTAGCCGACTGCGAAACAGGCGCGTGTATTTGCCGTAAAGTCCGGCCAGAAAAAAGACGCCCACACCGGCCGCAAAAATAAACAGGAACGGGAGAAGATGTTTGAGGTAAAAGTCCCATGTGGGAAACTCCGCGTAGCGGAGCGTGAGCGCGAGCCACAGCGAGAACACGGAAACGGCCACGTCGCCCGCCAAGAGCACGAGATATTCGCGCTTCCGCACCAAAGTCATACGTGATACGATTATGCCATTGATTTTGGCTTAAAACAAGGCCGAAAAGCCTATGAAGAAAAAGAAAATTCTGTTCCTCATCACCAAAGCCACCTGGGGCGGGGCGCAACGATACGTATTCGACCTAGCCACTCACCTACCGAAAGACGAGTTTGAACCGGTCGTCGCGTATGGGCAAAGCGGCATACTCTCCCAAAAATTGAGGGTAGCCGGAATAAGAACGTGCGAGCTCTCCGCGCTCCAACGAGACGTCCTTTTCGTGAATGACGTGCGCGGATTTTTTCAAATATGGTCACTGCTGCGTGCCGAGAAGCCTGATAGTATCCACCTCAACAGTTCAAAGGCCGCGGCGCTCGGCGCGCTTGCGGCGCGGCTTGCAGGCATTGAGCGAATTATTTTCACAGCGCATGGATGGCCCTTCAAAGAGCGCCGCGAGGCATTCACGCGAGCTTTCATCTACTTCGTCAGTTGGCTGACGGGAATATTGAGCCATCGCATTATTGTTGTCTCAAAGACCGACGAGCAACTCGGCCGCGAGATGTGGCTGCTCCGACCGAAGATACACCACATCCCCATCGGGATAGAGGCACCGACCTTCATTCCCCGTGACGAGGCCGAGCGCGAGATAGAGAAAAAAACAGACTACCCGCTCGGTCCGGGAGTACGCATCGTGACGATAGCCGAACTCACGCCAAACAAAGGGCTCCGGTATGCGATTCAAGCGATGGAACTTCTGCAAGAAGACCATCCCGATTGGACCTACACCGTCCTTGGAGAGGGGGAGGAACGTTTTCGGCTCACCGATTCGATATGGGAGCTTGGGTTGCAGGAGCGCGTTCTTTTGCCGGGATTCCTCGAGAACGCCGCGCAGTATCTGAAAGCGTTCGACATCTTTCTTCTGCCCTCGATAAAAGAAGGCATGCCGTACGTGCTGCTCGAAGCCGCAGCAGCCGGTCTTCCTATCGTGACCACCGATGTCGTGCCGGAAACGGAGCAGACGCGACGGGTGGCGGCCGGAGATTCGTCCGCCCTTGCCGCAGCCCTTGCAGAGGTCGTTACCATCGGCGCCCGAATAGGCTCGTACACTTCCCTCCCGGAGATGCTGAACAAAACAGTTCAACTATACCGGCCGGCCGGTCGGCACATCCTTTAGACCGCGCCGACGATTTCCGTCTCATCACGCGCCTGAAGCGTCGGCCGCACGCGCCGCCGCAGCCCCATGAGAATGCCGAGCGTGAGATATTCGGTCAGTAGGTGTGACCCGCCGTAGCTCATAAATGGAAGCGTCGTGCCGGTGATAGGAAGAAGACCCATGTTCATTCCGACGTGCACGGTAAACTGGGCGAGAAAATAAATCGCGATTCCCGCCGCAAAAAGCGAATCGAAATTATCTCCCCCGCGCACTGCGAAACTCAGGATGCGTATAATCAGCACCGCAAAGAGGCCGAGGATCAGTACGACTCCCAGGAAACCCCACTCCTCCGCATACGCCGCAAAGATAAAGTCGGTCTGATACTCCGGAAGGAACTGGAGTTTGGACTGTGTGCCGTATCCTATTCCCTTGCCGAAAAGTTCTCCGGAGCCGACTGCAACGGTCGATTGATACGCGTTATACCCCGTGCCCTGGATGTCGGTAAGCGGGTGGAGAAAGGTCAAAATGCGCTGTTTCTGGTATGGGTGCAGCCCCCAATGCCAGAGGGCACCGGCTATTACCATGCCCGTGATGAGGAGCGCGGCCAGATGCTTCCACGAAAGTCCGGACACGAGCACGAGGCCGAACCAGACGGAAAAGATGATGATGGCGGAGCCGAAATCCGGCTGTAAAAACACGAGAGCGAACAGAGCGAACGCGTACGCTCCCGAGACGGCGATATGTTTAAAGTGCGCTATCTCAATGTGGCGACGGGAAAAATATTTGGCGAGCAAAACAACGAGAATGAGTTTGGCCGGGTCGGCCGGCTGCACAAAGAAGAATCCCAGGTTGAAACGATTCTGCGCACCTTTAACGATGGAGCCGAACATAAATATCGTTGCCAATAGAAAAAGTACAACCGAGTATAGTGTGACGATAACCGGTGTGCGCCGCAGAAAGGTGTACTCAGGAAGACTCGCGATAAAAAACACGCCGATGCTGACGCCTATCCACACGATTTGCCGGTCGAAGTAAGCTTCCTCGGCAGAAAAAGAATGCATCGTCACGAGACCGAGCAGTGAAATGGAAAGGGCCGCCGCGAAAAGCGCCCAGTCGATGTGCCCGAATGCCTGCCTGCCGGCAGGCAGGTGCGCCTGCACGCCCGCGATACGCCTCAGGGCCGACATACGGCTACTGTACCGGAGTGGGCGGCAAAATCGGGAGTATATCGATGGGGCCTACCGACAGCGTGAAGGGATCGGCCCAGGTGAACGCGAGATCTTGGGTCTGACCGGGGTCAACGCGCGTCAGGGTAGTAGCCGAGGCCGCAAAGGCGTTGCCCGCAGAGTCGAAGATCACTGCGATGAAAGACGGCGCGATAACGCTCGCGACGGACGTGTTCTCGACGCGTGCCGTGAGCCGCGGCGCACTCTGCGTGTCGGAGACCTGCTTATTCCCTATCGTCAGTACTCCGATGTTGCTCATCATCCGCTCCCAGACGAGCGGCTGCGTAAATTCAAAATACGTGTGGGCGACCACGCGATTTCCCGTGCTGATAGCGCCGGCAAACACCGGCGTAATGCCTCCCGGCATGATGTACGTTGTTCCGTTGCGATCCGCTATGAGCACGTTTTGTGAATCGTACAAACCGAAATGGTAGCCGACGCGGCGAACGCCGGCGGACTTGTTGGGATTCTGAATGTACGCGACCGCGCTGTAGCTGCCGTCCCGCGCCTGAAAGGCGCGCGACCACAAGACCGAACTCGGCGTCAGCGTTCGCTCATCGAGCAATCGGCATGGCCCGCCTTTGTCGGGCGCCGTCTCATCCTGATTCTGCTTGCCGTCAAAACAAGTCGGCGGCTGGTAGAGGAAGTACGCCGCAGGTATGCCGATGACGACGGCAAAAAAGACGAGCACTCCCAGAAGATAGCTAGTTCGTCTCCTTGAAGCCCATGACATATGCGGGAATTGTACCGCAAGAGCCATTCATTGACATCCAGGCACGGCAGGAACACGATACATCAAGACCTACCAGGAGGCTCCCATGAATGACAGTGAACGCCTGTTACCAGCTCTCGCGGCCGGAATCGCGAGCATTGCCTTCGGCATTGTGATGGCAGTACTGCACTATTTCGTGATTCTCGCGAACACGCACGGAGCACTTGCCGTCGATATCGCTCTCCCCTTTTTCGTGGCAGCGCTCGTTCTCGCGTGGCGAAAGGATCGATTCGACATACGTCGGAAAGCTGCAGAAGATGCGGCCGCTGCGCTCGAAAAGAAACTCCATCCGGACGCGAAACCACCCCCAACCTAAGACGGTCGGGGGTGTTCGTTATCGAGATGATTCAAAGTTCTTGGAATCCCGGAACAATATTTACGGTCGCCGTGTTCGTGATGTGTGAGTTATCGAGTCCGCTGCAGCTGAGCAGATAGATAGTTTGCTGAGTGATAGCCGCGGTTGTTTGTCCACTCGACCCGGAGGAAGCGCCTGAGAAGGCTTGACCGTTGCCGGTTACGGAGCAGGAAGAGACGTTGGAGATGTTCCAGTAGAGTTTTACCGCGTCACCCGCATGTACGATGCCCGGTATGGCTTGGAGGTAACCGGTCAACGAGCCTGTGGGTGTGTACGCGGGAGAAGGAGGGTTGACGCAGATAGATGAGCCGCTCGAGCAAATGAGTCCGGAGGAACAAGCCGTGTCTACTCCGGTGCAGCTGTTGTGGACGTGAGTAGAGTCGGTGCAGGAGTAGCTCGGCACGCAGGAACTAATGACGGTAACCTGGAGAGTTTGATATGTCGCCCATGACGGATAGGCAGTGGAATGAGCACGCGCGTTAAAGGTATAGGTACCGGCAGCGGTCGGAGTGAACGTAACGACCTTAGTGAGGTCGGGATTAGTGGTGTCGCCGAGTCCTCCTGAGGGGCCAGCGGGATTTCCCGTTGCGGCGTCGATGTTGTCTTCGACAAGTGTGTCTCCCGTCGATGTCGAGAAATGGGCGGTAATGGTGAGAGGTTGATTAGTGTAGTGGGTACCACCGTTCACTGTGAGCGTGGCAGTGGGAGCTGCGGGCAGGGTGACGTTAATCGACTGGGTGTCGTATGTGGCCCAGGCGTAATTATCGGTGCGTGCTCTCGCATAAAACGTCACGGTGCCGGGAGTCGAAGTGGAATATGAAATGATTTTCGGTGAAATGGCGTTGGTGTCGGCACCCAAGCCCGTTCCGAGCGGCGAATCAATATTGTCTTCCGCCAAGGTGTCTCCGCTGCCTGCGGTGAATGTTGAACTGACCGTGAACGGTTGGCCGA
>CALRIB010000039.1 GCA_943359705.1 Candidatus Nomurabacteria bacterium
CGTCAATGTCATCCTCATTACGCAGGCTTCTTCGCAGAACGCTATCTCCTTTGCGGTCAATGAGCGCGACGTGGCTCGAGCCCGCGACGCGATTGACTCTGAATTCGCCGCAGAACGGGCATCCAAACTTATTGAAGAAGTCGGTATCACGCGTGACCTCTCAATCGTCGCCGTCGTCGGCGAGCGCATGCGACACATCCCGGGCGTCTCCGGTCGCATCTTTTCCACGCTGGGCAAAAATGGGGTCAACGTCGTAGCTATCGCACAAGGTTCTTCGGAGCTCAACGTGTCGGTGGTCATAGCGCGCGCCGACGAAGCGCGAGCGCTCAGCGCCATCCACACCGGCTTTTTCTTTCCCAACACCAAGCCCATCAACATTTTCCTCATCGGCGCGGGGCTCATCGGCTCCACGCTTCTCGCGCAAATCGCGCGACAGCGGGAACACCTCCGCAAAGAATACGGCTTCGCAATAAAAATCGCGGGCATTGCCAACAGCGACAAGATGTTTATTACTGAGAGCGGCATCGACCTCGACGCGCGAGGCGGATGGAGGGGGGCGCTCGCGAAATCCCGCGTCAAAACAGACGTCAAGAAATTCGTACAGGCTATCAAAGATGCAGACCTGCCGGGCAAAGTATTTGTCGACTGCACCGCCTCCGATGCCGTCGCCGGTATGTATGCCGACCTTCTTGCGGCACACATTTCCGTCGTCACGCCCAACAAGCGCGCGAATTCAGGCTCTTATGAGTATTTCAAAAAGCTGGAAGAACTCTCCAAGCAGCCCGGCGTTTCCTTCCTCTATGAGACCAACGCGTGCGCCGCGCTGCCGATCATCAGTATGCTCGACGACCTCAATCTGAGCGGTGACAAGGTCAAGAAAATCGAGGGCGTGCTCTCCGGCACCTTGAGTTATATCTTCAATCAATTCACGGGCGAGCGGAAATTCAGCGACGCACTTCTTGAGGCGCAGAGGCTCGGCTACACCGAGCCCGATCCGCGCGAGGATTTGAAGGGGATGGATGTGGCGCGCAAGATTCTCATCCTTGCCCGCAAGTGCGGTCTCGCGCTTGAACTGTCAGACGTGAAAGTCGAGAGCCTGCTTTCTCCGGCGGCCGCGCGCGCAAAGACGGTTGAGAAATTTTTTGAGCAATTGAAAAAGGAGGACGCGATATGGGAGAAGAAAAAGCGCGCTGCCGAGAAGCAGCACAAGCACCTGCGCTACATCGCGACCCTCGAGAAGGGTAAGGTAACGGTAGGTGTACGTGCCATCTCGCTTCCGCATCCGTTCTTTGAACTCTCAGGCAGTGACAACATCGTGGCCATTACTTCCGAACGATACTCCAAGACTCCGCTCCTCATTCAAGGACCGGGCGCGGGCGCGGAAGTGACCGCTGCCGGCGTCTTTGCCGACATCCTGCGGGTGGCGCGGGACGCCGCATAGAAGCTCGCTCGCGAACACATGGCGTTGTTGGGTCGCTGTCTGCCGCTGCTGCGGCAGCGCTGCCTCTCGCGCCGTCGCGCTGCGAGACACCCCACAACGCCACGTGCTCGCTCGCTTCGCCACTGTTTAATCGGTCACTTTATTTTTAGTAGAAAAAAGGTATAAATAGCCTATGGCAAAAAAAGTTCCCGTCGGCATATTAGGAGCAACCGGTATGGTCGGGCAGCAGTATATTCGCTTGCTCGCGGATCATCCGTGGTTTGAAGTGGCCTACGTTGCCGCTTCTCCGCAGTCGGCCGGCAAGAAATACAAAGATGCGCTCAAAAGCGGCTGGATAGTCCGCGGTGAAATGCCCGAGGGGGTAAAAAATCTTATCGTGCACGATGTGGCGAAAGTGGAGGAGGCGGCAGGGAAGTGCGCGTTCTTCTTTTCCGCGTTTGAAATGCCCGACAAGGACCAAATTCGCGCATTTGAAGAGGCGTACGCCGCCGCCGGTTTTCCTATCATCTCCAATGCTTCTGCGCATCGTCACACGGAAGACGTACCGATGCTTATTGCTGAAATAAATCCGCACCACCTCGACGTCATCCCGCAGCAGCAAAAGGCGCGCGGATGGAAGAAAGGATTCATCGTGGTGAAGCCCAACTGCTCAATTCAGAGTTATATGGCACCCGTCGACGCTCTGCAGCAGAAAGGGTACGAGATTAAAAAACTCATCGTCACGACGATGCAGGCCGTTTCGGGCGCAGGCTATCCGGGTGTATCAAGCTGGGACGTCATCGACAACATGCTTCCGTACATGGCCGGCGAGGAAGATAAGACGCAGTTCGAGCCGTACAAAATTTTCGGCGACGTAAAGGGCGGCAAAATTGTGCCGAGGAAAGACATTGAGATTTCTGCCACGTGCACACGAGCTCCTTGGAGCGACGGGCACATTGCTATCGTGAGTATGGAATTCGGCAAGAAGAAACCGAGCAAAGAGGAAATCATCAAGATTTGGCAAGAGTACAAGGGCGAACCGCAGAAGCTCGATCTTCCATACGCCCCCAAACATGCGATTACGTATAAATTCGAAGACGACCGTCCGCAGCCGAAGCGCGACCGCGACAATGACAAAGGCATGACGGTCACCGTCGGCCGACTCCGCGAATGCCAGGCGCTCGACTTCAAATTCGTCGGTCTCTCGCACAACACGGTTCGCGGCGCTGCCGGCGGCGGCATCTTGAACGCCGAGTTGGTCTACAAAAAGGGTTTGATCGGGTAGCCGGCATCGCAAGTCAGCATCCCCGCGGAACCCGGACTTTTCTGCTGAAAAGTCCTCAATCCTCGCCTCTTCGGCTGCGGAAGATTCCGCGAGGACGCCGCCCCGCGCTGCCTGCTACTTTCGGAGCGCCTTGATTCGCTCCATTCCGATGGCGTGAGCCGCGTCGGGCGTAATTAGTTTGTCCGCGCGAATCGCGAGCAGTATTGATTCGGTAACGCCGCCCGGCGTCGCGAGTTTTTTTAATTCTTCTGCTGCGTCGCCTTCGGGCGTAAGGCTCAAGAGTTCGGTTACGCTCGACAGCAAATGCGGAGCAAGATAGGCAAGGTGTGCGTTGGAATTCTCCAGCTCGCCCAGGCGGCGCATAAAAAGCACGATGTATGCATGCACAAAGTATGCCGTGAATGCGTCAATGTCCGCTTCAGTTTGTAGCGGGACCGTCTTCTTTCCTGCTTGATGAAAAAGAAAATCAAAGGCGTCGCGCTTGAAATCCCTGCCAAAGACAAATCCCGCAAAGTTCCACCACGGGTCGGCCATACCGCGCGCGACAGGGTGTTTGGTACTTGCGGCAATATCAGCAATCGGCACACCTGCCGCGAACGAAAGAATTTGTGCGGTCGGCTTGAGAGACGGAGAAATTTCGGAAAGAAGGGAAGCGACGTGTTGCGGGCGCACCGTGATGACCGCAAGGTCGGCTTCGGCCGCAAGTTCTTTGTTGTGCCCTTTGTCTGTGGTTCCGACGATGCTAACGGAAGCCGGTTTTATCGCATTCAAACGTGCTACCAGGCTGTGCCCCAAATGTCCCTGTGCGCCGAATATGACAATTTTTTTGCTGTCCATACCTCCATCATAGCCTCAAGGCGGACGTTTAAAAAATAGGCTACAATACTGCGCATGCTATCGGAGCCCATACGGGAGCTGGTGGAGCGAGTGGAAGCAGCCGAGGACGCGCAGCGAGCGCGACCGCAAGGCGAGCAGATATTCGACGGTTCGAGAATCCTCTCGAAGGCTGCGACGATGTACGAGAAGGTACGCTACCTCGTCGATTATCGCGAAGAACACACCATCCGCCGCGCCGCGCTCGAGCGCATTTTGAAACGCCGCGTCTTTCTTGAGCAAAAGGCCGAAAGCGGCGAAGTCTTGCTCGGCGAACTCGTCGACGGCAAATACATCACGAAAGAAGAGGCGACCGAAGAGGCCGCACGCATGGTCGACCAGATCGTCGCAAAGTATTTGCTGTTGTGGCGCATGCGGTCGACCGGCATGGGCGTGGGCAGGCGACTCATCAGTTTTGCGGCCACCGAGATAGATTCCCGTCTCTCACCGCTTCAATATGCGATTGACCATGAGAGTGCGGAAGCCTTTTACAAAACGCTGCACGGGCACGTAAGCGCGTCGGGCTCTTCAATCGAGCACGTGAATGCGCAGCTCTACTGTGCCTGCTGGCGCTCTCTTCTCGGCGCCGACAACGACCGTCTCGCGTACGCGCTCTGGCTCCTGTACGTCCCCGAGTGGAAACACAACAACGCCAATGTCGAAGAGTTGGCGCCGAAACTCCCGGCTATCCTCGCAAAAATTCGCGAGGCGATCGGAGACCAGTTGCAATGGCAACTCGCGCCGAAACTTCAGAATGAGAGTATTTATTTCCGCATCATCCGTGAGGCGTTTATGCACTACGGCGGCGGGACCGGGCGCGTACTCGAGAACGCGCGCGAACTCGACTCCTTTGCCGAAGAATTTTTGGAGAAGAAATACGAAAAAGAAAACGAGCGCATTCAGGCGAGCGGCGTACGTGCCGTGATGTATCTTTTTATTACCAAAATGACGGTGGCGCTTATCGCCGAACTCCCGTACGAGCTGATTGTCCTCGGCGGCATCCATTACCTGCCGCTCACCGTCAACATTTTGTTCCACCCGACTCTCCTTTTCGCACTCACGCGCCGCGTCGGTTCGCTCGACGAGAACAATACCAAGGTCATCATTGAGGGTATCCATCGAATTCTGTACGAGGGTAGGGTACGCACCATTCGCGTCGGCGGCACCTTTTCCCGTCTCAGCCTCGCATTCGGTTTCGCGTACCTGGTCTTGTTTGTCATCGTCTTCGGCGGCCTGATGGGCATCCTTCAGCTCCTGGCGTTTAATCCGGTTTCCATCATTCTATTCCTTTTCTTCCTCGCACTTGTTTCGTATTTTGCGTTCCGCATCCGCTACCAGGCTCGCCGCTGGAAAGCGGTGCATGACCAGGGCACCCTCGCGATATTCTTCAGCGTGTTGGCGGTGCCCATCGTGCGGACCGGCCGCTGGCTTTCCCAAAAATTTTCTTCTATCAACATCTTCGTGCTCATTTTGGACTTTATTATTGAAACCCCGTTCAAGCGCCTTTTAAATTTCTCGAATCAGTTTTTGGCATACCTCCGCGAGAAGGGCGAGGAGATACGATAGTTCATCTATCGTTCACGTACTAAAAGGTATAACCGGTAAGAGAACGCCACGCACGGCGTCCTCGTTTACATGCAGTTTGCCTGGAATCTACAAACCTTCAAAACCTTTGACACGAGGCACGTCATACTCGCATCGACGGCGGTCCTCCTTTCGGTCGGTCTGTATGGCGTCACGCTCGCGAGCAGCTCGCCCGTATCGGGACATCTCTCGGTGGCTGCAGGTGACAACTCGTTCGTGAGCATACCGGACATTCCGAATACCGGCGCTCCAATCGTCGCATCCGCCACTAAGCAGCTCCTCTCACCCATGCTCTCGTTTGATTTCGACAACGGATTTGCGTCGGCCTACGGCGCGCTGCCGCGTTTCGATGCCGCCGGTTTTGATACCGAGCAGAACATCGTGCGCGCAAATCTCGGGGGCCTCGGATATGTTAACAGTTCGCAAATAGTCTCAATGCAAAAACGCGGTCACGAGATGGGGACGAGCGCCGACCGCGCGCTGCTGCCGGCAAGCGTGTTTGTTGTGCATTCCGAAACAACATTTGCGGGCCTTAAGAAGGCTATCGATGATGCTGCCGACGGAAATCAGTGGCTCGTCCTCGTTTTTCATCGCGTGGATGAATCAAAGACCCGCGACGGCATAAATATTTCGCACGAATTACTACAAAAGACGATTGACTATGTAAAGGCGAGGGGGATACGCGTCGTTACGCATTCCGAAGGTTTGCGCATCGCCGGCTCGGCCGCGGCCTCGACAACTCCCTAGGTGTATCTGGTACAATCCTGCAATGGACAATAATCCGTGGCAGCGCGCGCAGGCGCAATTAAAAAGTGCGGCATCGCATATTGAGCTCGACCCGCTCACGCTGTTGCGGCTCGAAAATCCCGACCGCATCGTCGAAGTGTCGCTTCCCATGAAGATGGACGACGGCAGTGTGCAGTCGGTTTAAGGTTTTCGTGTGCAGCACAACACCGCGCGGGGCCCGTACAAGGGGGGTCTCCGCTACCACCCGAAAGTGGACATGGACGAAGTGAAGGCGCTCTCCTTTTGGATGACGATGAAAAATGCCATCGTCGATGTGCCGTTCGGCGGCGGCAAGGGCGGTATTGCGGTTGACCCCAAGAAACTCTCGGCAGCCGAGCTCGAGCGCCTCACGCGCGAGTTTGCGCGCAAACTCGCGCCCGTTATAGGTCCCGAGATAGATGTGCCGGCACCCGATGTGAATACGAACGGCACGATTATGGGTTGGATACGCGATGAGTATGAGAAGGAGGTCGGGAAAGACTCGCCGGCTGTTATTACCGGAAAATCTCTCAAAGACGGAGGTTCGGAAGGTCGTACCGAAGCAACGGGACAGGGCGGTAGGTACGCGCTGGACGCTTTTATGCGCCTCCGCGAGCGCTCTCCCCGCGGCATGACGGTTGCGATACAGGGTTTTGGCAACGTCGGCAGCTACCTCGCGCGCTACCTGCAGGAATCCGGATTCACCATCGTAGCTCTCTCCGATTCAAAAGGCGGCATTTATGTGCCAAACGGAATTACTGATTTGGGCGCGATAGAACAGTGCAAGGAAAAAAGCGGCAAAGTGGCCGGCTGCTACTGCGTCGGCAGCGTCTGCGATATTTCCAACATGGAGCAAATGGGAGGCAAAGATATTTCGCCCGAAGATGTGCTCACACTTCCTGTAGATGTCGTCGTCCCGGCCGCGCTTGAAAATGCCATTACCGAAAAGAATGCCGGCGATATCAAGGCATCTATCGTCCTCGAAATGGCCAACGGTCCTACAACGCGCGAGGCCGACGAGATATTGCGCGAGAAAGACGTGATGGTCATTCCCGACGTTCTGGCCAACGCGGGCGGCGTGGCCGTCTCATATTTCGAGTGGTACCAGAACATGCACAACGAAAAATGGACAAAGGCGGACGTCTTCTCAAAACTGAAAGAAAAAATGGATTCCGCATCGGAGGAAGTCGATGAGGCATCCAAGAAGTACAAAGTTTCCTTACGCGATGCTGCGTACATCGTTGCACTTGAGCGGCTAGCCAAAGCGTAGACGTTTTGCTCGACAATCGAAGTAATAGACGGTAAGGTCTTCGGAATGGACAAATTTATCCAACGTATCGCGAAAGAGGCGGGCGTTGCAGTGATGAAAAAGTTCGGCAAAGTCGGCGTCAAATATATGAAATCGGACGCACTGTGGGACAGTGTGACTGAAGCCGATCTCGAATCTGACAGAATTATGGTTTCCGCCATCAAGAAGGCGTACCCGACGCACGGCATCATTTCCGAGGAAAGCGGCTCATACCATCCCGACGCCGAGTACGTGTGGATCATCGACCCGATAGACGGAACATACAATTTTGTTTCGCGTGTGCCGCAGTTCGGAGTGATGATTTGTCTGGCCTATCGCGGCGAGCTACAACTTGCGGTCATCAATCTTCCTGCGACGAAAGAGTTCTTTTTTGCAAAAGCGGGGAAGGGAACGTACATGAACGGTAAGCGCATTCATTGCTCGAGCACCAAACGTTTACACAATAGTTTCGGGGCTGGCTCTTCAAGTATTCGGGAGCGCACCGCGCGTTTCCTGCTCAAGCTTGTTGCCGCCGCGAAAGCGGAGGATATTCAACTGGGCACTATGGCGAGTATGGCCGTAAACGCCTGCTATACCGCTTGCGGTCGCCGCGATTGGATTGTGGCGCTTACCGGTGCATTCCATGACTTTGCTCCCGCCTACCTCATACTGAAAGAGGCCGGGTGCAAGGTGACTGACACAAAAGGAAGCCC
>CALRIB010000040.1 GCA_943359705.1 Candidatus Nomurabacteria bacterium
AGTTGACGGGATTCCTGACCGGCCAGCACGTTGCCTGGGACAGTCGGCTTCGCATCCTGGACGGGCGGCGTCGGAGTTGGCGTCGGGCCCGGGTCAGGTCCGGGTCCCGGGCCGGGGCCAGGTCCTGGTCCACCACATCCGGGACAAGGTGCCGTCTGAGCAATTGCCGGAGCTCCGATTTCAAGGATGAGACCGTGCGGACCCACCGATGTCTGCAGAGTGAACAGCACTAGAGGGAGGGCAACTACTGTGCCCAACAACATCTTCTTCATGGTGTGTCTCCAACGGCACGTACAACCCGACGATTCGGGTCAATGGTGCACTGCTGTGATTACACCAGAAAAACGCCTCGGAAGCAAATTACTGCTCTCTCCAGAGGGAAAGTCCGTAGTCGGTCGTTGAGATAGGACTAAAAGGCGGTGGTTGGAACGCGAGGACGCGATCGTAGTTGGTGACACGCGTTTGGTAGCCGCTCACCACGTTGTTGCTGCCGTCCACCCAGGCGACGCCGGGGCGTGAAGTGGAAATCGTGGTGCCGTTGGAGGTCAGAGTGCTTTGAATAATGTACGGTCGATAGTCGGTCGGTGAAGTCGGCACGTCGACGCAGCTGCCGCCGTAATATGCGAAAAAGTTGCGGCCGTAGTAACCGCCCTTGGCGTAGAAGATGCCGCGGATGGACATGAGGTCGGGAGAATCGAGCGGAATAATGACATTCCGACCGGCGACCGCGGTAAGACCGTTCGTGCCGTCGGTGGCGGCGTACGCAATGTTGCCGTGCAAAATAATGTCTGCGGCACTCGAGTCGTTTTCTATAAGTGTCACCTTTCCCTTCACGGTCCCGTCTATCCATAC
Source organism: Candidatus Nomurabacteria bacterium (assembly GCA_943359705.1). Lineage (GTDB taxonomy): Bacteria > Patescibacteriota > Minisyncoccia > Phycocordibacterales > UBA2100 > UBA10103. The sequence continues at coordinate 853 of CALRIB010000040.1, forward strand.
CTTTGCGCCGGCGTAGATGAGGCCGCACGTGGAAGGCACCGTGTACGTGCCGATGAGTGTTTGGCTCGCGATGATGTCGTAGTCGGTGTTCCAGTTGGCGCAGTAGTTGGAGTTGAGATTGTTGTCGACGTGCCAACTGCGCACCGAGAGCGTGCTGTTCACGGTGTAGACGCTGACCGTGCCGTCGCTATTGAACACGAGATGGAATCCTTTTTGCGCGGTGCCGCCGACGGATGAGAATGATGCCTTCGTGACATTGGCGAGCACCACCGACGTGGGGTTCAAGAGTAATCCGTACGATTGTGCGTACGTTTGGTAGGTCGAAAGCGTACTCATCATGCTGGAGAAACTCACCGACGAAACGCTCGAGCCCCATTTCCACAGCGAAGAATTCGGCCCGCTCCCCAAGACTCCGTTTGCCGCGCTCTGCGTCGGGCTGCAGCCGTAGCCGGAGTCGCAGTACCAGGTCGACTGCGGGCTCGTGACATCGGAATTGTTGGTGCCGTCCATCCGGATGCCGCCGTTGGCATGGAGGGGTCCCGTGATGTTACTCGTGTTGCCGTACCACACGTTGCTGTCAAAAATATTCGAGTAGGACGCAACGCTCGGTCGCATGTACCGGGCGTTCAGCGTGCGCGGAAATCCGGGATTCAAACTCGCGGTGCCGACGGACGTGAGGTCAATCCATTGCACGACACCGCACTGCAGACTGGCCGTGGCAGTGATAGCGGCGCTGCCCAGAGTCCCGCCCTCGGGGTCGCTCACGGTGTACGTGTAGGGCGAAACAATGCCCGTGCCGTTGGTGACGATAGTGCCGCCCGAGAGCGTGTTGTGCGCGATGAACCATTTGTAATATTCCAAACCAGCCTCCGCGATGCTGAACGCCTGCTCTCGCCCGTAGAGTGCGCGGCCGTATTTTGCCTGTTCAAATACGTAGCTTGTGATGGTGCCGAGAATGAGCGCGAAAATGCCCATAAAGGCGACGACGAGCATCGTCGTGATACCACGAGATGCAGAAGTACGGAGTACGGAGTACGGAGTATGAATACATTCTTTTAGGTTTTTCTTTTCCATACTTCGTGCTTCTTTCTTCATACTTCTATTTTCCGATAAGGTTGCGTAGCGCCGCGGACGAACGAAGCGAGAGCGGAGTCGGCGAGCGATTGGGGTCGACGTCAATTCCGAGATTGACGGAAACGAAACGCACATCGGCTATTTTCGTGTAATCCGTTATCTGCGCGCCGTTCTTATCATAATAGATGAAAGTCGTGATGCTGTTTGCCGTATTGCGCACGTACTCCGAGATGCTCGACGTCGCTTCTTGACCCGTATAGACGGGCGGGTCTCCCGACGGATTGAGAATGCCGCGGGTGAAACTTTCCAGGCCGCCCGATGTTGAAAGGAAGAAATGCACGCGCTCGGCGGCGGAATCGCTATCGATGTCGGAGTAGAAAACGAAATCGTTGGCACCAAACGAGACGACGGGGTACGCGCCGTTGGCCGCGTAGGCGGCTTCGCGTATCTCACGCACCGCCCTATCGATGCCGCGCTGCGCGGATGTGACCGCGCTCGCCTGCTCTATCGTGTAGTTGTTGGTGCGGTAGAAGTACAGGATGGAATTCATCACCGCGACCATGACGATTGAAAAAATTGCTATCCATACGCCGACTTCGAGCAGCGTCATCCCCCGCTCGGAAGCGCGCGTAGTCCGTAGTGGGTAGTGAATAGTCATGTTAGTTGAGTGTGATCGAGAGACGACCGTTGCCGGAGACGCCGACGCCGGGGTTTGTGTTCCAGTAGGTCGGATGCGAGGAGGTGGCGACCGACATGTAATACGTCGTCGTCGCGAGCGACGCGAAGAACGACTGTCCGCAGCCGTCGGTGATGACGGTCGTCGTGGCCACTCCCGGTCGCCAGAGATTCACCGATGTGTTCGGGAGGTACACGCCGCCGCTCGATACGTCGACAAGCAGGGAGTTGCCGGAATGTGCCGCGAGGAAGAGATCGGTGCGGACGTTGGTGCCCGGGCTGAGGAGCTCCGGCTGAGGTCCGCACGAGGAGGCGAGGTCGTATCCGGTGCTCGACGCCACTGAAATGGTGTACGTGTCCCACTCGATGCTCGGGAGCGTGAGTCCGCCCTGCGCGCCGGTCGAAAGATTTTGGTTGTATTTATACAGAATCGGCGGACCGTTCCCCATTTTTTTCGCGCCCGTCATATTGAAAGCGATGTTGGGCAGCGGATTCGGACCGTAGTCGTACAAAATCGTGTAGGCGTCTATAGAAGGGGTGTTCGCCGGGTTCGATGAGGAAAACGTCGCGTCGAGCGTGATGGCGGGATACGTGCTCGTCGAAATACCGGTGAGGTCTACCGAGTTTGAGCTGGTCGCGATGCCGGTGCTGTTGCCGAATACCTGCGTGTCGGGAATGAGCGTGGTGCCGGCGCCGTCGTACAGGTGATACACGATGTTGGTGCTCGCGGGTTTGGTGTGCGTGAGCGTAAGCGTCCTCCACCTTGCGAGTGCCGACGGACCGATGGCAATCGACTGCAATTCTCCGTACGTCGGATACGAGCCGGAAGCGCCGGAGAGCCGCGCGATACCCGCGGCCACCGTGACGTTGGTCGAGCTTGCAATCTTGCTCGTGTCGCTCATCGTCTCACTCCACGTCCCCGACAACACCTGCGTCCACGTGTAGATGTTTTTGGTGGCGAGCACATCAATGGCGAAGGCCGCCGACGTGGTCTGGCCGTTGGACACGGTGAGATTGGCCGGTGAGGGATTCGAATTCTGTGAGGTCGACGTGTAGGTCTGGTCGGTGGAATAACCCGATTCAGAAACGACCACTTGGTAGCCCGAAGCGGCGGGTGCGCCCGGCAAGACGACCGCACCGCTCGCGTTGCTGAAGGTGGTGATGTTGATGGCGGGGCTTGTCCCCGCGTTCGTAATTTGCACCTGTGCGTTTGGAAGCAATGCGAGCGCCGCATTCCTGACCGTAATCGAAAGCGTCCCGCACGACGAGCACGCGATTTCCAAACCGTTGGGCGGTTCGATGCGCGTGACGGTCGTGATATGTCGCGTGCCTTGTTTCGAAGCCCAGGCTACGTCGACACGCACTGATTTGTAATCCACCGTGATGCTGTTGGCGTCCGAGGCACCGGTGCCGTCGCCGGGGTCATCGACGTATTCAATAGTAGTGCGGCGCGTATACGGAATGTTGTTCAAAGTGACCGTCTCAGACTGCGCGATGGTGCCCGAGGGAATGCCTCCCGAAGTGCCGATGGCGCTATAGGAGAGACTGCGAACGTACTCCATGCGCTCGTTTCCGAGTGCGATGGCGCCGGCGCGCGCTTTGTTGTTGGTTACAACGTCGACCGAAAGTTGGAACGCCGCGGCGACTCCCATAAACACAATGAGCAGAAGCGCCGTCCCGACGACCGTGTCCATCATGGTCATGCCGCGGGAATAGTTGGCAGTGCGTAGAGCGTAGAGCGTAGAGAATGCAAGAAGGAATTTTTTCATGATTTGCGACTACGCACTACGCACTGTGAACTACGCACTACCCAATATTCTGCGAGAGCGAGTAGATGGGTGAAATCATCGAGACCGCGAAGAATCCCACCGCCGCGCCGATGATAACCATGAGGAACGGTTCGACGATGGTCGACATGTCTTTGGTCTTACGGTCGACCTCGTCCTCATAAAAGAGCGCGAGACGCTTCAGCATCTCCGCGAGCGCGCCGGTTTCCTCTCCCACCGACATCATTTCTCCGACGAACGCCGGGTAGAGGTCTTCGCGGCGGGCGAATGCGGCAGAGAGCGGTTGGCCCTCTCGCACGCCTTTCGCCGCATCGGCTATCACTTGCTGGAAATAGTAATTTTGCACCACCTCCCCGGTGATTTCGAGACTCGCGAGCACGTCGACACCGGAGGAGAGGAGCGAAGCGAGCGTGCGCGCCGTGCGCGCCGCGTTCACTTCTTTCACCATCGGATTGATGAGCGGCAGTTTGAGGAACACGAGATTGCTCAAACGGCGTCCGGGCGCGGTACGTAATCCCGTATAGAGTGCGGCGCCGGCTCCGCCGACGAGCCCGAGCGCGACGAACGTGTACTGCACCAGGAAATTACTCATGCCGATGATGAATTGCGTCGAGGCGGGCAGCGTTGCGTGCACTTCATTGAACGTTTGCGCAAGCGTGGGCACCACCTTTATCATCATCAAGACGCCGATGCCGACAATCGCGACGATAATGACGCACGGGTAGATGAGCGCGCTTTTTATTTTCTTCTTGAGCTGGTACATGCGCTCCATTTGCTCGGAGACCACCGTGAGCGCATCGGGCAAACTGCCGCCTTCCTCACCGGCGCGCACCATGGCGGTAAAAAGTCGCGAGAAGACGTTGGGAAATTTCGCCAGCGCCTGGTGCAACGTGTCGCCGCGGCGCACTTCGCTCGATATCTGTCCGATGGTGCTGCTCAGTTTTGCGTTCTTGGTCTGCCGCTCCAAAACGGCGAGCGCACGAGCAAGCGAGAGACCCGCGGAGAGCATCGCGCCGAGGTTGCGTGCCATCAAGATTTTGTCGTACTCCTTCACGCTCGTGAGCTTGCCGTTCCAGTATTTGAGGTCAAGCCAGCCGCCGGAGCCGCCTTCGTTTACCGCAACGATTTTCCCTCCCTCACGCCTCACGATGTCGTAAAGCTCAAAACGGTCGCGCGCCTCCGCGATGCCCGTGTACACCTCGCCGTCCGATTTCTCGGCGGTGTAGTTAAAATTCACCATTCAATGAAGTATACCCCGTGAGATAATCACTCGGACGTTTTTACACACGCAAACTGTTCACTCCGTTTGAAACTTCGAGAGTAACGACGAGAAAATATCTCATGGGGTATAGCCCGCAAAATCTCGCTACTTGGTTCCGGGAAAATAAAATGTATACAAACAAAAGACGAGGGCGCGGCATTTCATCCGCGCCCTCTTGATGTCCGGTGTGCGAATGCGCTTCATTCTCTGCGCATCGGCCTCGATTGATCCTTCGGTTTGCCGTAGCCGGTCATGATGACGATGATCTGGAAGACCACCAACGCAACGGCCAGCCAGAAGATTACTTTCGCTTCAGATGCGAATTGGAAGCCCGGAGTATTGAATCCGAGCACTCCGGCGACCAAGCCGGCGATGAACGTTAAGCCCAACAAGAAACCCATGATTGCCTCCGGGTTTGAGAAAGGCGTCATCGTTCGCAGAGAACGACTTGCTTGCCCGAATGCAACTATGAAACGAACTCTCGGTCAACACCGTAAAAAGCCCGGCGGTGATGCCGCCGGGCTTGTGTTTGCGTAGGGCGATTGCACATTCAGCAGATGCTTGAAGACCGCCGTTCATCTGCTGCAGCCGATGCGCGCAGCAAGAAGAACATCACGAAGAACAGTGCTGCGAAGCCGATCGCTACGAAGCCCGGTCGGTGACTGCTACCGGGATCGGACCAGATCACCAACATGAGCATCCCCAGCAAGAGCGAGAGCAGAGTACCCGCAATTGCAGCCCATGTACGACCGCTATACTTTACTTCAGATGACGGATGATCCGCCATGACAACCTCCATGAATGCGGCAGCAAAAGGCGCTGCCTATTTGAATACAACTATGGAACGACAATGCGGTCAAACATTACTCCGTCACCACACGCAAAACTTCTTCGATGGTGGTCACGCCCTGAGCTGCTTTAAAAATGCCGTCTTCGGCCATGGTGAGCATTCCTTCGCTTCGCGCTTGCTTTTGCACTTCGTCGGCGGTCGCATTTTTCATCATGAGTTCTTTGACGGTCGAGGTGATGGGAAGCGTTTCGTAGATGCCGACACGGCCGGCATAGCCGGAGGGAGAGTCGGGACCGGCCTTCGGTTTGTAGAAAGAAATATTTTTCCACGTCGCGTCTTTCGCGGCAGCTTTTTCCTCTTTGAGCGCTTTCAAGACCGCGCCCGCGTCGACAGTTTTTTCCAATTGCGCCTGCTCGTCACGATTCAGCTCGTATTTCTCACGAGCCGGAGAAAGTTTGCGCACGAGGCGCTGACCGATGCAGATGCGGAGCGTGGACACGAGAAGGAACGGCTCCACACCCATGTCGAGCAAGCGCGGAATTGCACCGGCGGCGCTGTTAGTGTGCAGCGTCGAGAGTACGAGGTGGCCGGTGAGTGCAGCGTTGATGGCAAGGCTCGCCGTTTCTTTGTCACGAATTTCACCGACCATGATGATGTCGGGGTCTTGGCGGACGAGTGAGCGGAGACCGTTGGCAAAGGTGAATCCGATTTCCGGGCGCACCTGCGTTTGGTTGATGCGCTTCATCTGGTATTCAATCGGGTCTTCAATAGTAGAGATGTTGACGTCGGGCGTGTTCACGATATCGAGGAGCGTGTAGAGTGTCGTAGATTTTCCGGCGCCGGTGGGGCCGCAGGAGAGCACCATGCCGGTCGTGCCTTTCATCGCTTCGTGCATGTGCTCGAGCGCCGCGCCGTGAAAGCCGATACTTTCGAGTGTAAATCCGGAAATCGAATCGCGCAGCAAGCGCATCACAATCTTTTCGCCGTAGTAGGTGGGCAAGACGGAGACACGGAATGAGATTTTTTCCGCGCCCGACTCCACGCCGAAGCGGCCGTCTTGCGGCTGGCGGTGTTCGTCGAGTCGCATATTGGCCAAAACCTTCACGCGTGCCGTAATGGCGGCGGCTGCGTGCTTGGGCAGTTCCATCGCATCGTGCAAAAGTCCGTCGATGCGGTAGCGGATGAGCAGCGTGTCTTCCATCGGCTCGATGTGAATGTCGGAAGCGTTTTGCGCGTTGGCGTGGCGCAGGAGCGTGTCGACAATGCGCACCGCCGAAGTGCCTTCGGCCATCTCGCGCAATTCTTTTTCGCCGCGCTCTTCGCCGGCGCCGCTTCCCTTTTCCAACGCCTCCGTTTCTTTGCG
>CALRIB010000041.1 GCA_943359705.1 Candidatus Nomurabacteria bacterium
CCATCCAAGGTCAGTGCGGTCCCGGCGGTTGTCCGAAGGCCGGTTTCTTCCCGATGGTTAAAGGGTGCGAAGGGGTAAACCCCGTTCAAGTCGCGAACGGCTGGTGCAGCCCTTGATTTGCACCGAAGACCAACTCAACAAGCCCGCTCTCCATTCTCGTGAATGGACACAGCGGGCTTGTTTCTTTTTATAGATGCGGTGTCAGGCTATAATCCAGGCACATGAAAGCCATCGTTGTCGCGAATTGGAAGATGAATCCGGCGACTTGGCGCGATGCGAAGAAGCTTTTTGAGGCAGAGCGGAAGGCTGCGGAGGGGGCTAAGAATAGTGTTGTCATCATCGCGCCGCCCGCGATTTATTTACGCGACCTCTCAAGCGGCTATCGCGGCAAGAAAATTTCTTTTGCTCTCCAGAATGCACATGCCGAAGCAGTCGGTGCACACACGGGAGACATTTCGCTCGCGCAGGGCAAAGACGCACGCGCATCGTATGTACTCATCGGGCACGCCGAGCGTCGCGAGCTGGGGGAAACGGATGACGATGTGCGCAAAAAGGTGTTGGCCGCACTCGCGCTGAAAATGATTCCGATACTCTGCGTCGGCGAAAAAGAGCGCACGCAAAGCGGAGCGCATTTTGAAGTCGTGCGCGCGCAGCTGCGCACGACGCTCGCGGAGGTAGCACCTGCCGCTCTCAAAAACATTCTCGTTACGTACGAGCCGCGATGGACTATCGGCAAAGACACCACAATGAACCCGCGCGAGATGCATGAAATGAGCATTTTTATCCGCAAATGCATTGTCGAACTCTCCGGAGATACGGGGCATTCGATGAAAATTTTGTACGGCGGCTCGGTCGACGAAAAGAATGCGGTGGCGATGCTTCAGCATGGCGACGTGCGGGGATTTCTGGTGGGACGCGCGAGCAAGAATGCGCTAGAATTTGCAAAATTATTACAAGCCATCGACACTGTCTAGCATGAAATGCGTTGACCAACTCTCGGCTGAGGAATTAAAAGGGAAGCGCGTGCTCCTGCGCTCGGATTTCAATTTACCGCTCGACACGGAGGGCGAAGTGGCCGATGTGTTTCGTTTGCGCCAGGGGTGGCAAACGGTGCAATACCTCTCCGAACGCGGCGCAAAAGTTGTCATCATCTCCCACATCGGTCGCGACCCGGAAGAATCCCTCGAACCGGTCGCGCGTGCGGCCAAGGAGTTCGGCAAAGTCACATTCGTTGCAGACATCACCGGACCCGCTGCACGCGGAGCTGTCGACGTGATGAAAGACGGGGAAGTACTCATGCTTGAGAATGTGCGTCGGGATGCTCGTGAGACAGAGAACGACGAGGGTTTTGCGCGCGAACTCGCATCGCTTGCGGAGCTATATGTCAACGACTCCTTTGCCGTCGACCACCGCAGCCATGCCTCGCTTGTGGGCGTACCCAAGCTTTTGCCCAGCTACGCAGGCCTGCTCGTGCGTGATGAAGTGGCGCATATCGACGCCGCGCGCGCCCCGCAAGGCCCGTCTATCGCCATTCTCGGCGGCGCAAAATTTGAGACCAAAGCGCCGCTCATCAAACTGCTGCTCGAAAAATACGACCACGTGTTCATCACCGGTGCGCTCGCCAACGACGTCTTCAAAGCACGCGGCTTTCCGGTGGGTCGCTCGCTGCTTTCCAAAGAATTACCGAGCCCCGATATTCTTGCCAACCCTCGTTTTCTCGCGCCGGTCGACGTGACCGCCGAAAAATCGGACGGCCAGGCGAAGGTAAAGAAGCCGGAGGACGTGGAAGCGGACGACAAGATAGTCGACGTGGGCCCGGAGACGGTCGCGATGCTCGCTCCGCATCTCACGGCTGCAAAATTTATTCTTTGGAACGGCCCGACCGGCATCTACGAGCAGGGCTACATCCACTACACGCAGCAAATCGCCGAGCTCGCTTCCTCAGCCAGCAAAAACAACGGCGCACAAATCGTAATCGGCGGCGGCGACACCATTGCGGCCATCGAAGCCTCGGGCGTGCCGCAAGACAACCTCGGATTTCTCTCCACCGGCGGCGGCGCGATGCTCGAATATCTATTGAAAGGCTCTCTCCCGGCCATCGACGCGCTTAAGTAAGAGCGTTGCGAATTTTCTCTGCAGTCGATTCGGCTTCGCCTTCTGGGTATGGCTTTTGCGGCCAAAGTTTGAGGCCGTCGCCCTTGAATCGCGGGATGAGATGCACGTGCGCGTGGTCGACGAGTTGACCGGCGTGCTCGCGGTTGTTCATCATCACGTTTACGCCGTCCGCGTTTACTCCCTTTTCTATCGCAGCCGCTATGATGCGGGCGCTTTCGGTGACCGCCGCCCAGTCTTCGGGAGACACGTCGAAGATATTTTTTGCATGAGCTTTCGGAATGACGAGTGTGTGGCCGGGATTGACGGGGCGAATGTCGAGGAAGGCGAGGGTTTTGTCGTCCTCGTACACCTTGTATGAAGGAATCTCGCCCGCGATTATTTTGCAAAAGATGCAATCCATCGATGCAGTATACAATGGGGGAATGGAAGTTTCCGAACTCGTCCGGACCCTGCTCGGCAAGCGCGGGATAGTCGAAGAGCATCACATCGCGGAATTCCTGAGCCCAGACTACGAATTGCACACGCACTCACCATTCCTGCTTGAGGGAATGGAGAGAGCACTTGTGAGGCTGTTTGCGGCGATGGCCGCAGGGGAGCGTATCGCCGTGTACGCCGATTTTGACTGCGACGGGATTCCGGGCGCGGCTGTTTTATCAGATTTCTTTCTGAAAATAGGGTATGAAAATGTTGAGATTTATTTACCGCACCGCGACCGTGAAGGATACGGGTTCCATATCGAAGCTATTGAACAACTCGCGACGCGTAACGTCGGACTCATCATCACGGTTGACGTGGGCACAACAGCGCTCGATGCGGTCGCGTTTGCAAAAACAAAGGGTATTGACGTGATTGTCACCGACCATCATGAAATCACAGGAGCTTTGCCGGATGCCGTCGCAGTATTGAATCCGAAGTTGGGAAACTATCCGTTCCGCGATCTCTGCGGCGCGGCGATGGCTTTTAAGCTCGTGCAGGCGGCGCTTGCGGAAGGAAAGAAGCGGGAACTCAAACAGTTCACGCAGATACAGGACGGCTGGGAAAAGTGGTTGCTCGACCTCGTCGCCATCGCGACCGTCGCCGACCTCGTCCCCTTGGTCGGAGAAAATCGCGTACTCGTGCACTGGGGTCTGCGCGTGCTCCGCAAATCGCCGCGCGAAGGCATCGTTGCGCTATGCAAAGCGCTTCGACTGCGCCGCGAAGAATTGCGTGAAGACGACATTGCCTTTTCCATCGCTCCGCGCATCAACGCGGCTTCGCGTATGGACGAGCCCGACCTCGCATTTCGTTTACTCACTACGCAAAACCGCGACGAGGCCGAAAAATTGGCAGCGCACCTTGAAGAATTGAACGCAAAACGCAAAGGAGTCGTTGCAGGAATCGTGAAGCAGGCGAAGAAAAGCGCAGCGCAGCGTTACACGGCGGAAGAAAAAATCGTCGTCCTCGGTAATCCTGAATGGAAGCCGGCGCTCATGGGGCTTGCCGCCAATTCCGTCATGGAAGACCGCGGCGGAGTGGTGTGCATGTGGGGGAGGGATGCGCTCGGGCGATTGAAGGGTTCCTGCCGTTCCGACGGGAGCGTTTCAATCGTGGAGCTTTTCGCTGCGTCGGGCGACGCGCTGATTGAGTACGGTGGGCATGCAAAATCCGGCGGCTTTAGTGTTTCATCAGAGCGTGTCCATCAACTGCCCGAAGCACTCACAAAAGCGGCAGAGCAACTCTCGACCGCGTCGCCAGTCGAGACATCTCTCATCGACGCGATTATCTCACTCTCCGAAATTTCGTGGCCGCTCTTCGACGACGTTTCCCGCGTGGGGCCCTTCGGCATCGGCAATCCGAAGCCGACGTTTCGTTTTTCGGATGTGGTCATAACCGGCGTGAAGCGTTTCGGAAAGGAACAAAATCACGTCGAATTGATGCTCGAAGACCGGCGCACAGGCGCCCGCGCCCGGGGCTACGATTTTTTCCGCTCGCCCGATGACTTTACCGCCACACCGGAGCCGGGTCTCACCGTAGGTCTCCACGCTTACCTCGAGCGCGACTCCTATCGCCGTGCACTTGCCCTGAGGATAACTGACGTCTTGCCTGCGGGGGCATGATAGTATCGCTGTATGCAAGAATTCTCCGTCGGCGAGTGCGTACGCTACGGTTGGGACACCTTCAAAAAACGCCCGTGGTTTTTTATAGGAATTTCACTCTTCTTCGCAGTCATTGGCGGTGTTTCTTCCAACATCGTCTCCAATGCAACGGCGCAGGGGATGACCGGCAGCGGTTTTTTCCTCTGGCTCGTCGACTTCTTCGTGATACAGGTGTTTATTTCGATGGGGCAAATCGCCTTTTTCATCAAAGCGCATGATTCTGTTGAAACGGTAAAGCTCGCGGACGCGTGGGCGCCGCATGTCTACCTCAAATTCCTCGGCACCTATTTACTGACGGCGGTCATTGTCGTCGGCGGACTCATTCTCCTTATCGTCCCGGGCATCATCTGGGGACTCGGCCTCTACGCCGCCACCTATCTCACCGTCGACAAGGGGTTGAAGCCTATGGAGGCGATACGCGAGAGCTTCCGCATCACCAAAGGATTTAAGTGGCGCATCGCACTTCTTAGTCTCGCGCTCGTCGGCGTCGCTCTTCTCGGCCTTCTCGCGCTTGTCGTCGGCATTTTCGTGGCCACCCCCGTCATCTTCCTCTCAATGGCTCACGCATATCGCACCCTCCAGGCAAAAGCAGGTCCGACCCCGGTAACCGCGTAGCCTCGAACCTCCCCTCCGTGCTAGTCTCTCCTTGTGAACAAGGTCATTATCTATACTGACGGCGGTGCACGCGGCAATCCGGGACAGGCGGGTGCGGGAGCGGTCATTATTGACGGCGACAAAACCTACGAATTGAAGAAATACCTCGGCGATGACCTCACCAACAATTGGGCAGAGTACGAAGCGGTCATTCTCGCGCTTGCGGAGGCGAAGAAACTCGGTTTCTCCGGACGGGAACTTGAGGTGCGTATGGACAGCAAGCTCGTCGTCGAGCAGGTACTCGGCAATTGGAAAATAAAGGAGCCAAGCCTGAAGCCGCAGGTGGCGAAGGTGCGAGCGCTTCTTGCCGATTTCCCTAAGTATCATTTTGTGCACATCCCTCGCGAGGAGAACGGCGAGGCCGACCGGCTTGTCAACGAGGCGCTAGATGAGAAAATGGGAGTATGACCTTACGCAGACACTTGGGCGGGTTTATGGACTTCATTCGCGACCGCGGGGTCGCCGGTTTTGCCATCGGTTTTATTCTCGGCGGTGCCGCGCAAAAGCTCGTGCAGTCTCTCATGGACGACATTGTGAACCCGTTCATCGGCATAGCGTTCGGATTCACCAAAGGGCTCACCGATTACGCGATAGGGAGCTTCAAAGTAGGAGATTTTATTTCTGCCCTCATCAATTTCCTCGTCCTTTGCTGCGTGGTGTACCTCATATTTAAAGTGTTGCAGCTCGAGAAGTTGGATAAACCGAAGGGATGAGCGCGCGCGTCCTTTGGGCGATTGTCGTCGGTTTTCTGCTCGGTGTTTTTCTCCGCTCGTTTTTCCATATTGGTCTTGCGGCGATTGGGTTCGTTGCGCTTCTCGCTCTTTGCGCACTCGTAGCCGCCCGTTTCGACGCGTCGAAACGGGCGGCTCTCGTTCCGCTTGCCATCGCATGTATCGCACTTGGGGCAGGAGTCGTCCGTACCGACTTCGCGACGCAAAAGAGCGACCCGACGCTCGATGGACTCATCGGCAAGAACATAACGCTCGAAGGAGTGGTCTTTGCCGAGCCCGACGTGCGCGACAACGCCGTGCGCTTGTATGTGCGTACCGACACCTCTGTATATCAGCACGCCACATCGAGCGTCTCGGCAGGCGTACTCATCGCCGCTCCCGCGCACGCCGAAATCGCATACGGCGACCGCATTCGCGCCACAGGGAAATTGGAATTGCCCGAAGCGTTCGACACGGGGCTCGGTCGGCAATTCGACTATCCTCTCTATCTCGCGAAGGACGGAATTTTATACGAACTTTCGTTCGCGAAAGTCGAGCGCACAGGGAAAAACGAGGGCAATCCCGTACAAGCCGCGGCCATTTGGATGAAACAAAAGTTTCTGGAAGGTCTGCGGCTCGCGCTTCCGGAGCCGGAGTCAGGTCTTGCCGGCGGCATCACCGTAGGGGACAAGCGCGGGCCGGGCACAGAACTTTCAAATATCTTCCGGACGACCGGGCTCGTGCATATCGTTGTCCTCTCCGGATACAACATCACGCTTGTCATGGACTTCGTCCGTTCGCTTCTCCAGTATGCGCCGCATTCGGTGCAATACGGCGGCCTCTCGTTCGTAGTTTTGTTCTTCATCCTTATGTCGGGTGGCGCAGCAAGCGCCGTGCGAGCGGGAGCGATGGCACTTATCGCCGTTTTTGCACGCGCGACCGGCCGCGTGTTTCTCGCGGCGCGGATCCTCGGTGTCGTTTCGCTTGGCATGGTGCTCTGGAATCCGTACACGCTCGCGTTCGATCCGAGTTTCCAACTCTCCGCACTCGCGACACTCGGCCTAATTACGTTCACGCCCTTTTTCGCGTCACACTTGCAATGGATGCCGGAGAAATTTGGCCTCCGCGAAGTCGCGTCTTCCACGCTCGCCACGCAGCTTCTCGTGCTTCCGCTGCTTCTCTACCAAAACGGTCAGCTTCCCATCTATTCACTTCCCGCCAACCTCCTCGCGCTCGCTGCCGTTTCACCGGCGATGTTCGCGTCTCTCATCTCAGCGATTGCCGGACTCACACTCGGCGTGCTCGCACCCATCATTGCCTTTCCCGCATACGCACTCCTCGCCTACGTCATCGGCGTCGCCCAATTCTTCGCAGGTTTGCCCTTCGCCTCCCTCTCAATCCCAGCGTTCGGAGCATGGTGGCTCGCCCTGGCGTACCTATGTATAGGCCTTTTCTACGTCCTTAACTTGCGGTTTCGGGAAACCGAGGTATAATATCGCACTTGTAGTTCTTCCTGTTCTTTCACAGTGCAATATCGGATTTTGCTGCGGCAGAAAGCGCCTTTCTCTAAGGGCATTTTCCGCCACAGCAAAAAGTAGTGAGGAGGCAGGTGGTGTCTAAACCAAAATCCGAATCGAAAACGAAAGGATCGTACGATGGCTAAGAAAACACTCGAGAAGCTGACTAACGTCGGAAGCGGCATCTACTGCGTCGGCGTCTGTCAGGTTGGTGGCATCGACAAGCGCGATGCCATTGAGTTGATACGACGAGGCGGTGGTCTCGACGAGGCGGCCGAACAAATCATCCTGCGGGACGATTTCGTCATATCGCTCGAGCCAAGACCCCTGGCAGTCGTTGCAGTCACGGCCGGGCGTTTGTGCAACGAACGCCACCAATCGGGACGTTTCTTGGAAGACGAAAACTTCCTCCGAGCTTGGAGCGGGCGCGTGTTGCATTCAGAGTTTGAATGCCTGTTGCTGCCTGACGAAGGTCTGCCATCCGTTGCCATGGGCGATATCGAGGTAAACTCAACTCACGTCTGGTGCGGAAT
>CALRIB010000042.1 GCA_943359705.1 Candidatus Nomurabacteria bacterium
GAAGCTGTGTGCGAGGAGAACTGCAAACATACCGATGGGTCCGGCGCCCATAATAGCCACGCGCTGGCCACGGAAGTCGGTGACGGTGCAGGCGTGCACAGCGTTGCCGAAGGGATCATAGATAGAAGCAATTTCCGGCCGCACGCGACTCTCGTCGATGGCCCACAGGTTCTTGGCCGGGATTTTTACATACTCGGCAAAAATACCGTCTCTAGAGATACCGAGAATAGCTTCGTTCAAACAAACGTGTTCTTCGCCGATGCGACACTGATAGCAGCGGGCACAGGTGACGTGCGAATCACCGGAAACAAGGCTCCCGACCTCGATTTTCGCGTGATTCTTTTCGTCTTGGTCGTGGTAGAGGCGTTGCACCATCGAACCGGCTTCGACTATCTCACCCACGAATTCGTGGCCCGTAATGCGCATCGTCTTATCTTCCTTTTTGAGCGACTCGAAGACCATGTCCTTGAATGCGGTGCGGTACCACAGACCCCGGTCGGAACCGCACACGCCCGCGTAACGAACTTTGAGGATTACTGCGAGCGCGTCTTCGGGATTCTTTTTTTCATCCAAAACGGGCATCGGCACTTCCCTCATGACGAAGCCTTTTCCCTGCCTGCCGGCAGGCAGGTTCCCGTCCCACCCATCCTGTTTCAGGTCTATAGTGAGCGCTTTGACTGTTTTTCCCGTCATAGCTACTTACCTTGCACCTTTGAGAGCCAGGATGCAAGCCCTCCGGGGCGGGAATAGGCGTACACGTTCTCCACGCCGATATCACGGGCGATGACGAGCGCAGCCTCGATAAGTTGGTTGGATACGGGCGCGTCTGTCGTAATGGCAACATCCTCCGACGGCTCCGGATACTTCACCAGCATGTTGTAGCCGAGCGCACTCTTGTCCTCCGGTCGGCCGTTTTGGATAAGGCCTACAAGCTCTGCGCCGCTGGCCTGACCACCCTTTGCTTTCGCGTGAAATTTGAATACGGGGTCATTCGGCACGTACGCGCGTACGACGTTGGGCTCGGGAACGACCGTCACCGCTGGTATCGGCTTCGGTTTGAAATCTGCGCTGCAGATCGAAATGCAGACCAGTGCCTGGCCTTGCGGATTTAGGACTTTCGGCGTGAGCAAATCAGCGTAAGTAGTGTGCATCAATTCTTCCGCAGAAAGATTCGTGCGGATAATTGCTATTTGCCCTGCGAGCGAGTCGTCCGGATTGGCCGCGAGGACAATGAGTTGCTTGGGCACGTCTTTCTCGTATTGCTTTTGCTCGGCTGCCAGCTCGCCCCAGCAAAGCTTGTAGAGTTCGTACGAGGGCAGTAGCCAGCGTGAATAGCGATGCAGCACAGTGAAGCGATACTGCGGCGTTTTGATAAGGCCGTAGATAGATTCGAATTTGTCGTAGGGAAGCCGTTCTTTTAAAACACTGCGTTGCACCTTGCCGGTAGATGTGGAAGGAAGCTCGGCGACCGGCATCGCAGTGATGTATTTTGGTGTTTCGTACGCGCTCAAATGCGACGTTCCCAAAAGTAGTTCAACCTTGAGATGTCGCTTTGCGCGTTCGACATCGATACCTTCTTTCCAAGAAATGACAGCACCTGCTTCCTCGCCGTATCGTTCATCCTGCACGGAGACCACATGCACCTGTTCGATATCGTCACTTATCTTCTTGAGCGCATTCTCCACAGATACGGGCGAAATATTCACGCCACCCTTGATGATGATTTCCCGTTTACGACCCTTTAGATAAAAGAATTTTTGATCGTCGATAACTTTGAAGTACCCAATATCACCGGTAAGAAAATATTCGTCACGAAAGGCCGGTTCACCCGCCACATACCCCGACATATTTGCCGCACCCTTCACCACCAATTCCCCTTCTTCGCCTTCGCCAAGAAATTTCCCGTTTTCGTCAGCAATCTGCAGATCAGCCCAGCCCATCGCAGTACCGATAGAATTTTCTTCTATCAACTGTTCGTACAAGTCGTCCGAGAGACCCATTGGCACTCCGGTCACACGAAGCGCGGTTTCCGTCTGCCCGTAACCCTGGTAAACATCAATCGCAAACTTATTACGAAATTGGTGGACTGTCTGCGCGATAACGGGAGCCGAGCCTATTTGAATTCGATTGAGTTTTATCTTGTCTTTCAATTCGTTGTATTCGTTTTCTCGCGTCAGTTGGTCAAAAAGAATTGACTGCACGATTGAGGTGACCGTCGCGCCAGTGCCCGCCATCTGCGCCCAGAAACGCGAATTGGAGTAGGCCGGCGGAATGGCGATAGTGGCCCCGGCGAGCAGCGTCGATAGACAGAAGGTCGTCGAATTGATGTGGTGCAGCGGGAGATTCACCAGGAATGTGTCGTCGGAAGTAAAACGCAGCCACTGCCTGATGCCGTCGGCGTTCACTATGAGATTCTCGAGCGTAAGCATTGCGCCCTTCGGGTGTCCGGTCGTTCCTGAAGTGAACAAAATAAGCGCAAGGTGTTTGAGTCCGCACTCCCAGAGGTGACTCCTCGCTTGCGAGGTGTCTCCTCGTAAGTCTAGATTTTCGAACTCTTCCACGCGCGTACCTGCGAGAAATTTGGCATCAATATCCTTGAGCGCTCCCTTTTGTGCGATAAGCACTTTCGCTTTATTCAGCGACAGCTTGTACTGATACTGCTCTCCCGTATCGCGCTTCGTATCCATCGGCACTGTCACAATTCCCGATGCCCATGCCGCCCAACTTAATATCAAAAGCTCCGGCGAGTTTTTGAAAGCAAGCGCAACCCGGTCGCCTTTCATGAGACCCAGACTGTGCAGATAAGCAGCAGCTGCGGCCGTTTTCTCGGGCAATTCCCCATACGTAATCTCTTGAACAATGTTCCCTTCCTCGCCACAGGTGACAAGTGCCGATTTCCTCGGATGCTTCGTTGCGAGGTCGAGAATATGCTCACGAAGACTGGTAAGCGGCGATGTCGTTTTCATTGTGGACCAGCGGGGAATCGGACCCCGGACCTCCTCATTGCAAATGAGGCATTCTACCACTGAACTACTGGCCCAAGTGAGGGACAAAGAGGATGCTAGCATACTCTTTTCCCGAACGCAGGGCCAGTATGAGCGCAGCGATTACAGGCCCGATTAAAATCGAACTTCGTTAGATATTTTCTATCTAATGGGGTATATTGGCTTTTCGATATGGCTGAGAAAAAACCGTCGAAAAGCACATTCACCGTTAAGTCCGGCCTCGCCCGGATGCTGAAGGGCGGCGTCATTATGGACGTCGTTACCGTCGAACACGCCAAGATTGCCGAAGACGCGGGTGCGGTGGCGGTGATGGCACTCGAACGCGTGCCTTCCGATATCCGCAAACAAGGCGGCGTGGCTCGTATGAGCGATCCGAAGCTCATCAAACAGATAATGAAAGCCGTCACCATCCCCGTGATGGCGAAGGCGCGCATCGGACACTTTGTAGAAGCGCAGATACTCGAGGCCATCGGTGTCGACTACATCGACGAAAGCGAGGTACTGACGCCCGCCGACGAGGAGCATCACATCAGCAAGCACAATTTTAACGTTCCCTTTGTGTGCGGCTGTCGTAATCTCGGTGAGGCACTTCGACGCATCAACGAAGGCGCTGCAATGATCCGCACGAAGGGCGAGGCCGGCACCGGCAATGTCGTCGAGGCAGTTCGCCAGACGCATGCGGTATTTCGTGAGATTAAACAGCTTTCGGAAATGAACGACTCACAGATAAAGAAGGCCGCTAAAGAAATGCGCATCCCCTACGAGCTCGCAAAGCAGGTGGCGAGGGAGGGCAAGCTCCCGGTCGTCAATTTTTCCGCGGGCGGCATCGCCACTCCCGCGGATGCCGCGCTTATGATGCAAATCGGCGTAGAGGGTGTCTTCGTCGGCTCCGGTATTTTCAAATCACAAAACCCCGCCAAGCGCGCGAAGGCTATCGTGGAAGCGACTACCCACTTCAACAATCCGGACATCATCGCAAAGGTGAGCGAGGGTCTTGGAGAGCCCATGACCGGACTCGACGTGCGCTCAATGCCGGAAGCCGAACGCATGGCTTCGCGCGGAATTTAATTCATGAAAAATGTGGTCGGCGTTCTCGCACTCCAAGGCGACGTCTCGGAGCATCGTGTTATTCTCGAGCGACTCGGTGCGGCGACGAGAGAAGTGAGGTTGCCGAAAGATTTGGTAGAAATCGACCGGCTCATTATTCCCGGTGGAGAAAGCACGACCATCGGCAAGCTGCTTGTGATGTACGAGTTGCTTGAGCCTATCAAGCGGCTCTCGAAAAAAGGGATGCCGCTGTGGGGCACATGCGCGGGCGCAATTTTGATGGCAAAGCATGTGGCCGACGGTCGCCCCGGGCAGCCAACCCTCGCACTGATGGACATTACAGCCAGGCGCAACGCGTTCGGTCGCCAGCTTGATAGTTTCGTGGCCGACATCGCCGTTCCGGCGGTTGGTAAGAAAACTCTTTCAGTGGCTTTTATCCGCGCTCCTCTATTTGAAAATCCCGGCAAGGGCGTCGATGTCTTGGCTACGCTACCGAACGGAGACATAGTTGCAGCACGCCAAGGTAATTTACTTATTACGAGTTTCCACCCGGAAATTACCGGCGAGACCGCAATTCACAAATATTTTTTGTCGCTCTAGCTAGCGTTGTGCGAGGTGTATTGCGTGTTCCACGAATTCCCGAATCGATGAGCCAACGGCTTCAAGCGCGGGCGGAAATGCCGCACCGTGATACAGCCCCGGGACAGAGTTCATTTCGAGCAAGTAAGCCCCGCTACGCGTGAGCATGATGTCGGCTCTCGAATAGTGCGCGAGCCCGAGGGCGCGGTGCGCGGTGCGTGCGATATCAGCGAACAACTGCTTTTCCTCGTCAGAAAAATTGCTCGGCACGATGTGCCGCGCCAATCCCTGGTCGTGATGCTCAAACCTAAGGAATTTACCGTCGGGAATGATGATGTGTACCGGCGGGAGCGTGTAGAGTTCCTCACCACGGAAATCTTCTATCACGCCCACACTTACTTCTGCTCCCATCAAATATTCCTGTACTTTTGCGGTACCAAATGCCTCGAGCACATCAGCTATGGCATCGGGAAGTTCGATAAGCGTGGCCACATATCGTACGCCATTCGAAGCACCCTCATTGGTCGGCTTCACAATGTACGGCGGTCCAAATTGCTGAAAGATTTCCCGCGCCATGTCCTCGGCACTTATTTCTTGTTCGAGATTAAACGTACGTCCGCGCGGCACCGGTATCCCCCGCTTCCGCAGGAGCTCGTAGGTGCGTGCTTTGTTGAGCGACATATTGGAAGGCAACGCGCGCGAGCCTGCGTACGGCACGCCCGCTCTATCCAGCATCCGCTGCACCGAACCATCCTCGCCTACTCCTCCGTGAATTGCGTTCAAAACGACATCGAGCTGCGCAAGCGCACGTGCCGGCGTGACAGGCATACCCCGCAAATGCCAGAGCCCGTTCTTGTCCACCAAAATATCGCGTGTTTCGTATTTATCTTCCGGGAGTGCCTGCAGTATCGCCGCGCCCGTTTTGAGCGAGAGTGGATATTCACTCGAAGTACCTCCGCGCAAAACACCGACGGTCGTCCGCGTCATGATAAAAGTATATCACTGTCCCGTATACGGCACGGGTTTCAGAAGTGAAGGTACTTCAAAAAGACGTTCATCCGGGTTGCTCCAGACTGCGCAATTCTTGGAACTGATTACGTGCAGGGTATTCTCGTCCAGTACATAGGGAGTTGCCGGTGAGACCTTGTATACGACTTCCTGATTGTCACGCCATATCGACGCACCCGATTGGTCGTATATTTCGTGCGTCATAATCGGATTTGAGACCGACTTAAAGTCTCTACGAACGTGGCCGGCGCGTATGTACAGCGCCACTTTGGTTGAGTCGTTAAAACCGAAAGTCTCCCCCTTACAGACCAGGTCGGGGGCATTTTGAAAACGGGCCGCAAATTCCGCGACCGTCTTCGGCGTCTTCGAGCTCTCGATGGCGGCCATAAACAAATCAACATTTCTCTGTTGCTGCCATTCGTAATAGGCGTACACACCGATGGCACAGAGAAACAGCGTAAAAATAAGAACCCCGAACCTCACGTATGACATGTAATCAGTATATCTTGCCGCGTCGCTTTCTGTGCCAAGTAATGGCAAAACGATGCGCTTCGTTGTTGGCAAGCAAAATGTCCTTTTCGAACGCTTCGATTGCCCGCGAGTCACCAATGAGGCGTTCGGGGCGATGGAACTCGTTCTTCACGACGCCGACAATCGGAATGATTACCCCGGCCGCTTTGAGAACGCTTTCCGCACCGCGCATTTGCCCCTTTCCCCCATCCACCACGAATACCTTGGGCAGTGGCCATTCCGGATGCCCGAGTCTGCGAGAAAGAGCCTCTTTGAGAGACGCCACATCGTCGTTGGTCGCAGTCTGAATTTTAAATTTACGGTAGGCGGCCTTTATCGGTTCGCCATTGTGCACGACTGTCATTACTGCCACCGTTTCCGTCCCGCTGGTGTGAGCGACGTCAAACGCCTCAATGCGAGCACCGCCGCCCGGCGCCACGCGATGCTCGTCCTTAATGAGCGAAACGTCACGAATGTGTTCGAGCGCTTCCACTTGGCGTCGCAGAATCGCAGCATCCTCAAAACGCTCCTCAGACGACGCGGTTTTCATATCAGCCGTCAATGCGCGCTTTAAACCTTTGAAATTTCCGGAGAATAATTGGCAAATATGCTTAATGCGTAAAGCGTATTCCGCTTTTGACATCTCGCCCGAACAAACGCCGGGGCACAGGCCTATCTGATAATTGAAACAGGGTTTTCCGCTATTGGGTATGCATTTGTCGCGATACGGAAATATCCTGCGAATAATACGCAATGCCTCCTTCAATGCGCCGCCTTGAGGAAATGGGCCGAACAAGTGCTTTATATCTTTCTTGTCCCAAGTTTGGGAGAGTTCCCGCCCGCGCACAAGCAACACACGCGGAAAATCTTCTTTTGTGATGACGAGATAGTTCCAACTCTTGTTATCTTTTTGGTCAATGTTGTATTGCGGCTGATGCTGCTTGATCAGATTGGCCTCCACTATCAGCGCCTCCAACACTGAGCCCGCAGTTTGGTCCGAGACCGTTTCGGCTTGCTCGACCATGGCGACAATGGCAGGGCTGCGAGCGAGGGCGAGGTCGGAGGAGAAGTAGCTGCGCACGCGATCGCGTAGGCTCGTAGCCTTTCCGACGTACAGGATTTTTCTCCCTTTTTTGAAGAGATACACGCCGGGCTCGTCCGGTAGTTTGAATTTTTGGAGCTCATCTCG
>CALRIB010000043.1 GCA_943359705.1 Candidatus Nomurabacteria bacterium
GAAGGCCGTCATCGCATCCGACCATGAGCCTTGGAGGCGGAAGCCGATGATGTAGCCGACACCGAACATGAGAAGTACAACGAAAATGTTTCGCATCATGTCCGCCACTGTGCGGCCGAGAAGGACGGCGCTTCGTGCCATCGGCAGGCTCTTGAACCGGTCGATTATTCCCTTGGAGAGATCGTCGACGAGCCCGATACCTGTTTGCATCGCGCCAAACACAGCGGTCTGCACCAAAATGCCGGGCAAAAGGAAATTGATGTATTGGCCACCGCCCGTCCGGATGGCGCCGCCGAACACGTACGTAAAAAGAAGCAGAAACATCACAGGCTGAATCGTTGAGAAAATAAGCAGCTGCGGCACGCGGCGGTAGCGTATGAGATTCCGCTCGACCATCGTGAGAAGGTCGGTGAATATCCACCAGAAATGCCATGGCTTGAGTTGCGGGTTCATACCATTTCAGCGCGATGGCCGGTTAGTTTGAGAAACGCCTCATCGAGCGTCGGACGGCGAAGCTGCAAGTCTTCAAGAGTAATGTGCGCCACATCGAGCGCGCGGACGGCTTTTTGCAATGCGTCCGCACTCTGCGTGACCGGCAGGCGCACAATACCGAGCTCCGAATCTATCACCGGCTCACCGCTACCGAGCGAGCGCAGCATTTGTGCCGCCTCGTTCACACGCGACGGTTCGGTGAGGTGCATTTCAAGCACATCTCCGCCGACAAGTGACTTCAATTCGTTGGGCGTCCCCTTGGCGACTATGCGCCCCTTATCGATGACGACGATCGTGTTCGCCAGATGGTCGGCCTCTTCGAGATACTGCGTTGTGAGAAGCACGGTCGTGCCTGCCGCTTGAAGCTCGCGGATAATTTTCCAAAGTGCGAGGCGACTTCCCGGGTCGAGCCCCGTCGTCGGTTCATCGAGAAAAAGGACGGGCGGTTTGTTGACGAGCGAAGCAGCAAGGTCGAGACGACGACGCATACCGCCGGAATACGTCTTCAGCGTACGGTCAGCTGCCTCAACGAGTCCGAACTGGACGAGT
Source organism: Candidatus Nomurabacteria bacterium (assembly GCA_943359705.1). Lineage (GTDB taxonomy): Bacteria > Patescibacteriota > Minisyncoccia > Phycocordibacterales > UBA2100 > UBA10103. The sequence continues at coordinate 1,042 of CALRIB010000043.1, forward strand.
AATTCGCGAGCGCGTTGTTCCGAATCCGCTATTGAGTGATGGTACAGGCGGCCGACAAGCACAAGATTTTCGCGACCGGTGAGGTTTTCGTCTACAGCCGCGTACTGTCCCGCCAGGCCGATGAGCTGGCGCACGATACCTGCGTCGGTGACGACGTCATAGCCCTCGACGCGAGCGGAACCCGTGTCGGGAGTGAGGAGGGTGGTGAGGATGCGCACGAGCGTCGTCTTGCCCGCGCCGTTGGGACCGAGAAGTCCGACGATTGAACCTTTTTCTACAATGAGATCGATGCCGTCGAGCGCGCGAACGGTCGTTCCGTATGATTTTCGGATATTTGTGACGACGATGGATGCCTCTGCCATTGCAACACCATACAATACAAAATATATCGAGTCAATGAGCTCTTAATTATTCAGACACGTGCTATATTCTCCAACATCATGCTTCTTGCAATCATAGGTGCTGCGGCATTCGGCGCTACCCTGCTGGGCGGACTCTTTGCCCTGCGATTCAGCGACAAGCTCCACCTTGTTCTCGGGTTCAGCGCCGGGGCCGTCATCGGGGTTGCGTTCTTCGACCTGCTTCCCGAAGCAATTTCGCTTGGAGGCACTCAGTTTGAGGTGTCCGCCATAACGAGTATCGTCGCCTTGGCATTCTTGGTCTATCTTTTTCTCGACCGCTTTGTGATGCTTCATGCACACACGGAGGAAGACGGCCACGGACACAGTGCCGCGCTCGGCGCCGGCAGTCTCTCAATACACAGTTTTCTCGACGGTCTCGGTATCGGATTTGCGTTCCAGGTATCCCCTGCCGTCGGTTTCATCGTTGCCGCTGCTGTTTTGACGCATGATTTTTCGGACGGCATCAATACGGTCAATCTCGTGCTGAAGAACGGCGGCTCGCGGAAAGACGCCTTTCGATGGCTCCTAGCCGACGCCGTAGCGCCCGTACTCGGCATCGTGGCCACGTTCTTTTTTGCGCTTCCGACAGCCGCGCTCGCGGTTATACTCGCGAGCTTCTGCGGTTTCTTCATCTATATCGGCGCGTCCGACCTTCTCCCGGAAAGTCATCACCGCCATCCGACAATTTGGACGACGATTGCGACAGCTCTCGGAATTCTGACCCTATACGTTGCCGTCTCGTTTGCGCATTTCTGATTTCACGTACTTGTTGAAAATGGAACCGCAGAGACTCGCGGCCAATATTGTGAGCCACGCGAGAAGCGTGAAAGTCCCTGCTTGCGAAATCCGGCCTTCCACTTCGCGCATGTTGCGCCCCGCGACAACGAAGCCCTTGTTGTCAGCAAGTTGGACAACAACAATCGCCTGACGAACATCAGGCATCGGCTGCCACGAAAGACGATTCTCACCTGTCGCGGCCATCTGCTGCTCCTTGAAATATCTTTTCGATCCTGCACCATGCACTTTGCCCGATGCGAGGTCGTCGAAGATGCCCTGCGGCGGTTGCGGCGGCGCGCCGTCAAACACACCGGAAGACTCGAGCGGCTTTCCCGCGGAATCGTACACTGCTATCCATGGGGCAAGACTCTCTCTCAGGTCGACAACATTCGCTCGCGGAACGACCGCTGCGGGCGTGTATTCCTTATCAAGTGACACTGCGGCGTCCTCCGCCATCTGTACCTGCGGGTCGTTCAGCGTCTGACGGTAGTTCTGCTGGACGAGCGTATAAGAGAGCAGTGAGAGCCCGGTGACAGCCACCCCGATAGGTATCCACGAGAGGAGGGCGCGGACGAGCAGGTTCATGCGGCCAGTATATAATGGATGGAATGCTCTACAAAAAACTCAGAAGCTTTGGGTATGCGTTCACAGGACTCAAAATCGCTTGGCGGGAGGAGTTTAATTTCAGGTTTGAGGCGGTTTCGGCCGTCGCCGCACTTCTCCTGTCGTGGTATTTCCACCTTTCGGCGGTCGGTTGGGTCGTCGTCGTTATGCTCATCGGGCTCGTGCTGATGGCAGAAATATTTAATACTGCGCTTGAAGAACTCTGCGATAAGTTTCAGCCGACCCACGATCCGCACATCGCAAAGATTAAAGACCTCGGCGCTGCGGCGTCGTTCGTGGCCAATATTGCCGCACTTATCGCCGGCTGCATCATTTTTGTTCCGCGCATCCTTTCGATGCTCTTATGATGAATCCTATAGTCGCGCTCGACTCCCAGATATTGCAGACGCTGTACGCGATGCGTGACCCTGCCCTCGTCCACGCGCTTATCTATATCACCGAGCTCGGCGGCACCGTTGTGGTCGGCGGCATCTCGGCATGCGTCGGACTGTGGCTTCTCGCCAAAAAAAGAATCGAGTATCTCGCCGGCCTCTGTGTCTCGGTATTAGGCAGCGCGGCTGTCGTCTTTCTGCTGAAGGCACTCGTCCATCGCACCCGCCCGCCGGCGTTCTTCCAGGCTTATACCGAAACGGGCGCGTCTTTTCCAAGCGCGCACGCGGCAGTGTCCCTCGCTCTCTATGGCTTTCTTCTCTACATTATTTGGCGTATGCCGATTCGCAAAGAATGGCAGATTGCTAAAACTGTTGCCGTCTTCGTGCTCGTGGCTGTGATTGCATTTAGCCGCCTCTATCTCGGCGTGCACTTCTTCAGCGACGTCATCGGAGGCCTTGCCATCGGCGCGCTGTTCGTCTGGCTTGGGATACTGACGGTAAAAAAATGTGAGCAACTGCTCGGTACTACTTCACGTTGAGAAGCGTTTTCAGAAGTGCCATACGCACCAAGACACCGTAGGCGGCCTGCTTGAAGTACACAGCGTGCGGAGAATCGTCGACTTCGGGTGATATTTCGCCTGCGCGCGGAAGCGGGTGAATCAGAATGGCTCCGTCCTTCATGTGGTCTGTCATCGGGCGCGTAATGATATACTTGCCGCGCAATTTTTCGTACTGGTCGTGGTCGGGTATCCATTCCTCTGCGATGCGTGTTTGATACACGACGTCGGCGGCACTCATCGCGCCCTCCAAATCCTCCGTTTCGTCGAAGGCCACATTTTTTTCTTTCAGATAGTCTTTGACGTCATCTTTCATTCGGAGCTCCGGCGCTGATACGAACGTCATTTTTACGTTCTCATACTTTGCGAGGAGGTAGGCGAGCGAACGAGCGGTTCGATAGTACGCAAGGTTGCCCACGAATGCGATGTGAAAGTCATCAGTCCGGCCTATCTCGCGCTGAATAGTGTACAGGTCAAGAAACGCTTGCGTCGGATGTTGGCCGACGCCGTCCCCCGCGTTGATGATTGGCACCTGGGAGACAGCGGCAGCGCGAGCAGCGGTGCCGACTTCGGGGTGGCGCAGTACGATGACATCAGCGTAATCGTCGACTATTCGTACGGTGTCCTCGATGGTCTCGCCCTTGGTGGACGATGAAGATTCACTCGCATTTTCCATCGAGATAACGTGACCGCCGAGCCGGTACATCGCCGATTCGAACGAAAGTCGCGTGCGTGTCGAAGGCGCAAAAAAGAGAGAGGCCATGATGAGACCTGAGAGAGATTCGTCGCGTTTGCCCTCAAGCGATGTGGCAAGAGCAAAAAGACGCTTGAGAGATTCCCTATCGAACTGTTGCGTTTCGGTAAGGTGTTGCACAAGCGTAAATGTTACACCCTCACAAAGATGCGCGCAAAGGATAGCTCGTGCGATTTGTTGTTGATGACCCAACGGTAGAGTGCCGGCGAGAGCAGGATGGAGAATGTGATCGTTCCCAGTAGGTGCATCAACGTGAACGGGATCTGGCCGACGAGGGCAACAGCCACGGACTGATGACCGAACACGGGGCCGATGAACATCGTGATGGCATCGTAGACTATCGTGCCGGGAATGCCGAAGAGAAGAAAATTCTTGACGCTTGCTTCACGGTTTTTGAAAAAGTAGTGCGCGGCGAGACCGAGGAGCCCATAGCAGACTGCGGTGACCCACGTCCAACTTCCCCACCCGCTGGTGACAGCATCGTGGAGAACTATGCCTAAGAAACCGAAAAGAAAACTCCCGACCGGCCCGTAACGCTTGGAGAACGGCATCACGGTGGCGAGCATCGGTTCGAAGTTGGGCGGGCGGAACGGGATAAGACGGAAGAGGAAAACAGCTGTCCAGCCAATAATAAACTTTAGAGTACTTGTGGAAAACGAAGATTGCATGCTTGCCCGCCGAAGCCTTGGCGAAGGCTGGGGGATTTTGAGTTTACCACAAAAAAGCACGGCCCCGCCGTAGGGGGGCCGTGCCTAAACTAACTCTGGTTAGTTGTCGCCCTGCTTGCCAATACCGAGACCGAGGAAACCGTGGGTGCGAACACCGAGCTCAAAGCCCTTGTGCTTGCCGTTATCCTCATGGTCTTTCTTGTCCTTCTTCTCCTTCTCCACATGAGTCTTAGTGGAAGTCGCGTGCGCTTGGATGAACGTACGATCCTTGACCGCGACAGCGTTCACCGTAAGCGTCGAGCCGCTACCGGAGACCTTGCCGAAGAAGCTCACGACATCGCCGATGGCGATGTTGGCGAGAGCCGCAAAGCCCGTGCCGAGCTTTTTGCCGAAGTGGGTCGTGCTTGAGGCGATAAGGTTCCAGTTGATGACGTTACCACCGAGGTTGGTGATGGCCGTGAAGCCGGTCGTCGAAGTGGCGGTCACAGTCGCTCCGCGAACGAAGGCCTGACCGTTGCCGTTGATAAAGACGCCGGCGCCGTTCTGCGTGTCCGCGTGGACAAGCGTGAAGTTGACGCCGAAAAGAACAACTGCGGCCACCGCTACTGTGGTGGCAAACTTGCTGATTGTGATTGTGTTCATATTTTTAAGAGGCCGTTTAGCTAACGTTTTTAGCCTCTGTATGGTAGACGTCCGGGGAGGCATATTCTTTCAAGAGCAAACGCGTCCACTTGCTTTATATGAGTCGCTCTCCCCGTATTACCCTCACTAAGAGCACGATTACGGCAACCACGAGAAGGAGGTGTATGAAGCCGCCGAGTGTGTATGAGGTCACGAGTCCGAGGAACCAGAGAATGAGAAACAGTGCTGCAATAGTCATTAACATAAAAGTCGGGTTGAGCTGATAACCCGCCCAGTATGCTCGACGCGTGGTGTAGGAAGTATGAAGAACTACCTATCCGAGATGCGCGTGGTCGTTCCACATCCAGAGTTCCCACTTGGCGGCTACTCCCCATGCCGCAGGATTGCTGACCGTGCCGTGCCGCAAAACGGTAATACCCGTGTTTTCCATAATGAGCGAGCGCGCAAGCGGTTCGAATTTCTCTCCGGTAAGGTTTTCACCAAAGACGGCGCACGCGACGATGTAGCGCATATAAAATCCATGTGTGACGACCAGAATGTTTTCCTCCTGTCTCTGAATGAGATACTCCAAACCCTTCAGTGCTCTGACCTTGAGATCATCAAAGTTCTCACCGTCCTCCGCTCGGGAACCGTCTCCCATCAGACTTTGCCACCATTTTCCATTGAGCTCCACTGCCACCGGGTCATTGAAGGATTTCCCGTTGAGAGAGGTCGGCTTTTTCCGCTCACGGAAGAACGCGGAGAGCTCGAGTTGGTGATCGGTTTTCGAGGCGATGATTTCGGCCGTCGTTTTGGCTCTCAGCTGGTTGCTGGAAATAATGACATCAATCGGCAATTTCGCGCACCGCCCGGCAATTATTCCCGCCTGTTTCCTTCCCTGCTCAGTTAAAGGTGATTCTGCAGTCTGATAGACGGAGCCGACATTCCCCTCACTCTGACCATGTCGGACGAAATACACCGTTTTCATGCCGCCTTGTCCCTCAAATTCTTAATCCGCTCAATGATGCTCGTCGTCGAGTTCACTTTTTCGATCGGGATGATTTTCAATTCCACGCCGAGTTCCTTCAATTGGGCACGACGTGCCTCCCAGTGTTCGTTGTAAGAGACGAACAGGTCCGGGCGAAGCTGTCGAGCAACTTCGAGACGTGGCGGTTCGCTGTCGGGGCTGAAATTGGGAGGAGGCTCGGGCGAAATGACTGTGTAGTCAACGTATCGAATCGC
>CALRIB010000044.1 GCA_943359705.1 Candidatus Nomurabacteria bacterium
AATAATATGGCTCTCTTCGGAAAAAAGAAAACGGCAAAGAAGGCGGACGCAGTCGCAGTCGCGCAGGCACCGGCCGGCAGCAACGTGAACGTTGCGGGTCTTTCCCACGTCTTGCAGAACCCCCGCATCACCGAGAAAGCTACGATGCACCAGAACATCAGCGTCTACACCTTCGACATCGCCAAGGTGGCCACAAAGCGCGATGTCTTGAAGGCGGTGCAAGCGCTCTACAAAGTCACTCCGCGCATGGTCCATGTCGTCAACATTCCTTCGAAAATCAAACGCAACATGCGCACGGGGAAGAGCGGTGTGAAAGGCGGCGGCAAGAAGGCGTACGTCTATCTTAAGAGCGGCGAGACGATAACAATCTCATAATATGAAATCCTACCGACCGGTCACCAAGAGTTCTCGAGCGATGACGCGCATTGAATACCGCAAACACTTGAGCGGGCACCGTCCGCACAAGGCACTCACCGTCGGCAAGGCCGGTAGGGGAGGTCGCAACTCGTTCGGTCGCATCACGATGCGTCACCAGGGCGGCGGACACAAACAAAATCTCCGCATCATCGACTTCTCGTTCGACAAGAAAAACATCCCCGCGCGCATCACGACTATCGAGTATGACCCCTTCCGCTCCGCGTTCATCGGACTTGCTGTCTACGCCGACGGAGAGAAACGCTACGTCATCGTGCCGCAGCGCATCAAAGTGGGGGACACGTTTATCGTCTCTGAAACCGCACCCATCACAACCGGCAACCGCCTGCCGCTCGGAAAAATTCCGGTCGGTACCTTTGTGTACAACATCGAATTGAAGCCGGGAGCCGGCGGCCGTATGGCGCGCTCCGCCGGAAACTACTGCGAAATCGTCGCGCAAGACGCCGGCTATACGCACCTCAAGATGCCTTCGACCGAAGTACGCCGTGTTATCGACACTGCGTGGGCATCTATCGGCGAAGTATCCAACGAGGAACACCGTTTGGTGAATCTCGGAAAGGCAGGCCGCTCTCGCTGGCTCGGAGTTCGGCCCACCGTTCGTGGCTCCGCCATGAACCCGGTCGACCACCCGCACGGTGGTGGTGAAGGTCGTCAGGGTCGCGGCTCGCGTCGCCAGAAAACCATGTGGGGCAAGCCCGCAGGCAAAGGTCAGAAGACGCGCCGCCCCAAAAAGTACTCCAACGTCTTCGTGGTAAGCCGAAGAAAGGTTGGAAAACGGGCGTAATTTGTGTATAGTCCTCCTTTATATGTCACGAAGTCTTAAGAAAGGTCCGTACGTGGACGAGAAGCTCATGAAGAAAGTGGGTTCTCGCAAGCCGACCGCCGGCTCTATTAAGACGTGGGCACGCGCTTCGCAAATCGCGCCGGAATTCGTCGGTTTTACCTTCCTCGTACACAAAGGAAAAGACTTTGAGGAAGTGTTTGTGACCGAAGATATGGTGGGACACCGCCTCGGCGAGTTCGCTCCGACGACGAAATTCATCAAACACGGCGGTCGCATGCAGAAAGAGGCTGAAATGGCCGCGAAGGCGGCTGAAGTCGCTTCCGCACAGGCCGCGAAAGCCGCGACAGACTCTGCGAAGCCCGCAAGCAAATAATATGAAAGCGCTTTTAACTAACTATCACCAATCACCCCGCAAGGTCAGGCTTGTCGCCGACCTCGTCAGGGGAAAATCTATCGCCGATGCGAAAGCGGCGCTTGCCTTTTTGCCGAAGAAATCTGCCGAGGCCATCGATAAGCTTTTGGACTCCGCGCTCGCGAACGTTCGTTCGGCAGGAGCTCCGGTAGATGGGCTCATCATCAAGAAGATTACCGTCGATAAGGGTACCGTCTTACGTCGTGCACGCCCCTTTGCCCGCGGTCGCGCGGGAAGCGTGCGCAAGACTATGTCCATCGTGTTTTTGGAACTCGGCACGGGAAAGTCAAAAGTCGTCAGTCCTAAGTCTAAAGCTAAAAAGCAGGAGGTTCCGGCTAAAGACTAATGACTATTCACTACTGACTATTTTATGACACACACCGTACATCCATACGCACATCGCCTCGGCGTCATCCGCGACTGGAAGAGCCGCTGGTTCGCCAAGTCTCCGGCCGAGTACCGCACGAATGTCACCATCGACTCCGCCATCCGCCGCTTCCTCAAAAAGCGTCTGCGCGGTAGCTACGTCACCTCAGTGGAAATCGAGCGCAATCAGAAAACGATCCGCGTGCTCATCAAGACATCGCGCCCGGGTCTCGTTATCGGTCGCGGGGGAGAGGGCAGCCAGAAGCTCGGCAAAGAAATTGAGAAAGTCGTGCGCTCCGCAAAGATTAAGCCGACCCAAGGTGGTGCAGCTGCGAGCGGCAAAATGGCCGTTCGTCTCGACATCGAAGAAGTACGCTCGCCCGAATCGCAGTCGCCCGTCGTCGCCTACATGGTCGCCGAAGGATTGGAGAAGCGTCAGACCTTCCGCCGCGTCTTGAAGCAGACGGTAGAAAAGGTCATGGCCAACCGTGACGTGCAGGGCGTGCGTATCGCAATCGCCGGACGCCTCGGAGGTGCGGAAATGTCGCGCACCGAAGAGATAAAGCGCGGTCGCGTGCCGCTTCAAACGCTTCGTGCGGACATCGACTTCGCCCGCGAGGAAGCGTATCTCCCGTACGGCGTCATCGGTATCAAGGTGTGGATTTACCGGGGGGACATCTTTGCCGACAAAAAGAAATAATATGAAATTTTCAATTCACAATTTTCAATCAATTTTCATTGATTCAATTTGCAAAATTGGAAATTAAAAATTGAAAATTCATTATTTATGTTGGCACCGAAAAAAGCAAAATTCCGCAAATGGCAGACCGGCCGCCGTCGCGGCGCGCGTCTCAACAAGCCCGAAACACGCGGCATCACCGTCGCGTTCGGCAGCTTCGGATTGAAGGCACTCACGCAGGCCCGCATTACCTCCAACCAGCTCGAAGCGGCGCGTCGCGCGCTCGTACACTCGAGCGGTAAGAGTGCGAAGATTTGGACACGCGTCTTTCCAGACCGACCGTTCACACAAAAGGCGGCGGAAGTGGGCATGGGATCCGGAAAGGGTGACGTAGTCGGCTACGTTGTCGACGTACGCCCCGGCCGCGTTATTTTCGAGATTGACGGAGCACCTGAGGCGATGGCGCGCGAGGCACTCCGCAAAGCAGGCACCAAGTTGCCCATGCGCGTACGCGTCGTTGCCCGTGAATAATTTGTATGACATTTAAAGACAACACACCGGAAGAGCTCAAGAAAATCGTCGCCGATAAGCGCGAGGTACTCCGCGTATCGCGTTTTGGCGGTGCGGGAAGCCGCACACGGAATGTGCGCGAGAGCCGCGGCGTGCGCAAAGACATCGCCCGTGCCCTCACCGAGTTGCGCGCACGCGAAATTGCGTCTAACCCGAAGAAGAAGTAAAGTACCCAATCCTATGGAAACAAAAACTAACGGCAAATTTTTCCGCGGCACCGTCGTCAAGACGGCGATGAAAGACACGGCCACCGTGCGCGTGGAACGCTACGTGAAGCACCCGAAGTACAAGAAGTTCCAGCTCCGCAGCAAGAAATTCCTCGTCCACGATCCGGGCAACACCGCTAAGGTGGGGGACAAAGTAGAAATCCGCGAGACGCGCCCCATCTCCAAAATGAAGCGATTCATCATTTCCGAAAAGATATCTTCCGTTGCCGTGGAAGCCGCCGAATAATTATATGTTGCAAGACAGAACTCTCGTTAAAATAGCGGACAACTCGGGCGGTATCATCGGCCGTGTCTTTAAGGTGCTCGGCGGCTCAAAAAAGCGCTATGCGGAAATCGGTGAAGAGATTGTCATCTCCATCCAGACCGCACAGCCGCGCAAACTCGTGAAAAAAAAGGAAGTGCATCGCGCTGTCGTCGTGCGCCAGACCAAGCCGCTGCGCCGCAAGGACGGCTCCTACATTCGCTTCGACGAGAACGCCGTCGTACTCATCGTCGGAAGCGGCAAAGAGCCGAAGGAGCCCAAGGCCAACCGCGTCTTCGGCCCCATACCGCGCGAGCTAGTGGAGCGCGGATACCAGAAAATCGCATCGCTCGCGCCTGAAATCGTCTAATATGAAACTCAAGAAAGGAGACAAAATAGTAGTTATCGCGGGCAAGAACCGCGGACAGAGCGGCACCATCGTGCGCGTGCTCCCGCGCGACAACATGGTGCTTCTCGACGGCATCAACCTCGTGAAGCGTCACCTCCGTCCGAGCGCGCAGAACCGCAAAGGACAAATCGTCGACAAGCCGATGCCGCTTCATGCATCCAACGTGATGATTGCCGACCCTTCGACAGGGAAACCCTCTCGCATCAAGATTTCCCGCGGCAAAGACGGCGCACGCCAGCGCATCGCGGTAAAGAGCGGCGACGCACTCAAATAATATGGCTACCGCAACACCTCAACACCAGACGTTTACCGCCCTCAAAGGCGATTTCGGCTACACCTCCGTCATGCAGGCACCGAAAGTCGTGAAAGTCGTCGTCTCGACCGGCGTGGGCAAAAGCAACAAAGACAAAAAGCGTCTCGAGCTCATCGTCGACCGCCTCACACGCATCACCGGCCAGGCTCCCGCCCCGCGCGCCGCGAAGAAAGCAATCGCCAACTTCAAGAGCCGCACGGGCGACATTGTGGGCTACCAAGTGAGCCTCCGCGGTGCCCGCGCCAAGGCATTTTTGGACAAACTCATCCACATCGTCTTCCCGCGTACCAAGGACTTCCGCGGCATTTCCCCGAAAGCCATTGATGAGATGGGCAACATCACTATCGGTATGAAGGAGCACATCGTCTTTCCTGAAACGGCCGACGAAGACTCAAAAGACATCTTCGGTATCGCCGTCACTATCGTGACCACCGCCAAGAACAAAAAGGAAGCAGAGGCCTACCTGCGCTACCTCGGTCTCCCGCTCCGCGAAGCGACCGACGCCAAAGATTCAAAATAAAAAACAAACGGGCACCGAGGTGCCCGTTTTGATTAATCCCCACGCCGCTCGTTATTTCTTCGGGAGAGCCGCCCACTTGGCGAGGGTCTGACGGGTTACGCCGGAGTGTTTCTCGGCGCGAATTTGATTGCCCGTTTTTCTGATGGCCTTTCGAGCGTATTCCGCTTGGATTTGCTCGAATTTTCTCAATTTACCGGTCTCGTCGACCAAGGAAATCAAAGTCTCCGGGTCTTTTTCGACCGGAAGGTTCTGGATGTCGATCTTGATGAACAGGGGCACCGACGCGTCGCCAGGTTCAAGACTGACGGGCACAACAACGTTGATTGGCTTCATGTGGCGAATCCTTTTCTAGTGGCTGTTCGGCATCAAACACGTGCTCGAAGTACTTGTCAAATCGATTGACTTCAGTAGGTGTATCGACTATATTGTCCGAGCCTCGTAGGGGGCTTTGTTTTTACCCGAAGTTAATTGAGGGATTACAAAGCCACGGAATCGAGCAGTCTGTAATCCGCGCCGTAAGGCCGTGATGCAAGCGCTCGAATATTCTCCTCTTGGCGCACACTTTCATGGCTAAGAAATCAATGATCATCAAAGCGGACCGAAAGCCGAAGTTTTCTTCGCGCACGGTTCGTCGTTGCTTCAAGTGCGGACGCCCCCGCGGTTTTATGCGTGACTTCAACCTGTGCCGTATCTGCTTCCGCGAGGAAGCGCTTCAGGGCAATATCCCCGGTGTTAAGAAATCGTCATGGTAGGCGATCCCGTCGGTGACCTCATAGTGCGTCTTACGAATGCCGGAGCCATCCGCAAGGAGACGGTCTCCGTGCCGTTCTCCGCATTCAAGCTCGCCATCGTCGAAAAGTTGAAAGAGGCGGGATTCGTCGGCTCGGTAGAGAAGAAGGGCAAGAAAGTACGCAAGACCATCGACGTCGTGCTCAAGTACGACGCGAGCGGCAAGTCTGTTATCTCCGGCGCGAAGCGTATTTCAAAGCCCGGTCGTCGCATGTACCGAAGCGTTCATGAGATTCACGGTGTTCGCTACGGCCAGGGCGCACTCATTCTCTCAACCCCGATGGGCGTTTTGACCGACAAAGAAGCAAAAAAGGCAAAAGTGGGCGGCGAGGCTCTCTTTGAAATTTGGTGATATGTCGAGAATCGGCAAAAACGCAATAAAGATTCCCGCAGGCACAGATGTGTCTGTTGCCGGCGCGGAGCTTACCGTGAAGGGTAAGGGCGGCACGCTCAAGAAGCCCGTCCATCCTGCGGTCGCTATCACCGTGGCGAACGGTGAAGTGCAGGTCGCTCCGGCGCAAAAGTCGCGTCTTGCCAATGCGCTCTGGGGCACCTACGCCGCACACGTCCGCAACATGATTCAGGGCGTCAACACACCGTTCGTGAAAAAGTTGCAGATCGAAGGCATCGGCTATCGCGCCGAGCTCGCCGGAAAGCAGCTCAAGCTTATGCTCGGTTTCTCGCACCCCGTGCTGGTTCCCGTTCCGGAGGGCGTCACCGTGGCAGTCGATAAAGCACTCATTACAGTGACCGGCGCCGATAAGGAGACGGTCGGACAATTTGCAGCCTCGGTGCGTTCGCTCAAAAAGCCGGAGCCGTACAAGGGCAAGGGCATCCGCTACGAGGGTGAAGTCGTGCGTCAGAAGGCGGGCAAGAAAGCCGCGACCGCCGCCGCCTAATTTTGATACATCTATGAAAACAAAAACACAGCAACGAGAAGGACGACATCGCCGGGTACGCGCGAAAGTGGCGGGTACGGAAGCGCGTCCGCGTCTCTCCATCTACAAATCCAACACGCGCATCGTGGCGCAAATAATCAACGATGACGCAGGTACGACGCTCGCCGCAGTCTCCTCCAACGAAGAGAAAGGCAAGACGCCGCAGGAACGCGCAGCGCAGGCAGCAGCCACACTCGCGAAGCGCGCGGGGGAGAAGGGCGTGAAAGCGGTCGTGTTTGACCGTGGCGGCTTCCAATACGTCGGCACCGTGAAAGCGTTTGCGGATGCCGCTCGTGCTGCCGGACTCGAATTTTAATAATTTCCTATTGATATGGCTGAAAACACAGACA
>CALRIB010000045.1 GCA_943359705.1 Candidatus Nomurabacteria bacterium
AACAACTCCGACCCCGATATACAAGCCGGTTACTTCAAAACCGACAACACCGGTAACCTCCACAAAACCTCCTAAGGTGACGGGAACGTCGAGCAGCACGGCCACTACCTCAGCACCGGTCGTGGGTAGCACGAACAACGTCCTGGCTAACACCTGCAGCTCAAGCGGGGGAGCCACCCGCCTCTGGTTCGTGCTTTTGGCCCTCTACGCATTGGTCACGGGCATCGCGACTATCGGACAGCCGCAAACAAACGAGGCGTGGAAGAAGGAGTGGATATCGGCCATTGTCGTCGTGCCGTTCGTCTTGCTCTTCGGCGTGTGGTATTTCCTCGAGAGCTGCCGCACCGGAGGCTGGGCGCCTGCTATAGCTATTCTGATCGCGCTTGCCGGGCTTGCTGCGACATTCTGGGGAGAAAAGCGCGGCACAACGATGGTCATTCCGCTTCCGGCCGCAGCGAAGAAGCCCGAAACCCCGAAGCCCGTAGTCGTCACGTCCGCGCCCGCAGCCAAAAAGTAGTGCAACGGCGGCGGTTCTTGTATAATCCGGTCAATCGGCTGTTAGTTTGCTGATTCGAGTTCCTTAGAGTTCCAGAAAGCGGGGATGGCTCCGGTGGGGGATACGGGTGTCAATGCCGCGAACAGAGTGCATGTTAGAGTTCGTAAGCGTTGGATATTGCGGGTATGGTTCAATGGTAGAACATTTGGTTGCCAATCAAATGACCCGGGTTCGATTCCCGGTACCCGCACCGAACGAAGTGAGTAAGGATAAGAAATGTGCTTGAGCACATTTCGGCCGGGAATCGAAGGCCGCAGCCATGTCGCCGCCAGCAGGCGGAGACGGCGAGGCGGGGTCGCGGAAATTCCCGAGCGGCGGCGAGGGAATTATCTGTGACCGATTCCGGTACCCGCACCGAACGAAGTACCGATTCCCGGTACCCGCACAAAGTATTTCAGCGCTCCCGCCAGGATTCGAACCTGGAATAGCAGTTCCGAAGACTGCCGTGATATCCGTTTCACCACGAGAGCAACAGAGGAAGTCTACACGCGCGGTCGCACGAATACAACGCTCAGGATACAATTGCTGAAATGAAACTTTCTGTTCCGGCGGAAATACAGGTGCTTTCAGAAACCCTCAAAAAAGCGGGTTTCGAAGCATACCTCGTCGGCGGTTGTGTGCGTGACTTGCTGCTCGAGCGCGAGCCGAAAGATTGGGATATCACCACCAACGCGAAGCCCGAGGAAATACAAAAATTATTTTCGGAAACATTTTATGAGAACGATTTCGGCACCGTCGGTGTGGTCACCGAATCGGAAAACCCCCGGCTCAAGGTGGTGGAGATAACTCCGTACCGCATTGAAGGAAAATATTCCAACGCGCGACATCCGGACGAAGTGAAATTCAGCGACACATTAAGCGACGACCTGAAGCGCCGCGATTTCACCATCAACGCCATCGCATACGACGCATCGGAAGGGAAGCTCATCGACGAGCATGGCGGGCAAGAAGACCTGAAACGCCGGGTAATAGCCGCTGTCGGCGATTCCGAGGAGCGATTTAAAGAGGACGCGCTGCGTATGCTGCGTGCGATACGCCTTTCGGCGGAGCTCGACTTTGCTATCGATGCGAAAACGGCAGCCGCGATCGCAAACGACGCCCCGCTGCTCGAAAAAATATCCCGCGAGCGTGTGCGCGACGAATTCGTCCGCGTCATCCAAAGTCCGCGTCCGATGCAAGCGCTGTACGTGGCCGAAAAGCTCGGTATTTTAAAATACGTGATACCGGAACTCGTAGAAGCGATAGGAGTGGACCAAAATCAGGCGCACGCATTCGATGTGTTTGAGCATCTTTTGCGCTCGCTTCAACACGCGGCAGATAAAGAGTGGCCGCTGGAAATTCGGCTCGCGGCGCTTTTGCACGACATCGGCAAACCGCCTACACGCCGCTGGTCTGACGAAAAGAAAGATTGGACCTTCCACGGACACGAGGTCGTGGGCGCAAAAATGGCAAAGAAAATAATGCGCGATCTGCGCCTGCCGAGTGAGACGATTGAAATAGTGACATCGCTCATCCGCTGGCACATGTTTTTCTCCGACCCGGATCAGGTGACGCTCTCGGCGGTGCGCCGCACTATCGCCAACGTCGGCGTCGACCACATCAAAGAGCTTTTGAACCTCCGCATTTGCGACCGCATCGGCACCGGGCGCCCGAAAGAGCAGCCGTTTCGTTTGCGCAAATACATGTCGATGGTGGACGAGGCCATGCGCGACCCGATTTCCGTAGCAATGCTGAAAATAAACGGCTCTCGACTCATGGAACTCGGCGAGCCCGCCGGCCCGCGCATCGGATGGATTCTCCACGCGCTTTTGGAGGAAGTGCTCGATGACCCGAAAAAGAATACCGAAGAGGCTCTGGAGAACCGCGCCCGGGAACTTATGAAAATGACAGAAGGGGAGTTAAAGGAAATGGGAGAAAAGGGGAAGGAGAGAAAGGGGGAGGAAGAAAAAGCAGAAATACAGCAATTAAGAATGAAGCATCACGTGTCGTGAAATCGAGGGGCGATTTCACTCCCTGAGAACCCTCGGTTCTCAGCGGGCTTCGCCCTGCTCTCCGACACGGGAAAACTACAGTTTTCCCGACCCCTTTCGACCACAATTCGCCGTTGGCGAATTGTGCCCCTAAATAAAACAAAAGTGGGAGAGCTTGGCGCGGCGGATGCCTCGTAGGGGTGTCTCGCAGGCCGACGGGCCGAGAGGCAGCGCTGCGCCAGCAGGCGCAGACAGCGACCCCTGCGAGGCATTCGTTGCGACAAGCCGATATACAAAGCCAAAAGGCCGCCCCCAGAGGGGGCACACATACATCTCTATGAGATGTGTGCCCAATCCTGGAAACGGCCTGGTTTGCTCCGCGCTGGAGTTATGGATTCAACGGGGGCACTAATCCTGTAATTTTAGGGGTGCTATGCACCACCAATGTAGGTTAAGCGTGCCTGTGTGATATCCCGGGCGTGAGCCCTTCTTGCTATATGTTGCCCGTGAGCAAGAACGAAGTCCCTGCAAAAAACGAGAAAATACGCAAAGAATAAAGAACATTGCGCGAAACGGTTATTAGGATTGGAAGCTCAAAGCTTCAATCCCTGTCCTAAAGGATACAGGGATAAAGGACATTGTAAAGGACACCCTGTGGATACCTGCCTATGCCGGCAGGCAGGTGTCCTATAGAACATCCTTATATTTCAAGCTCTAGCGAGACTGGGCAGTGGTCGGAACCCAGGGACTCAGGGTATATCTTGGCACTCTTTACCTTGGGTGCCAGTGCCTTGCTGACAAAGAAGTAGTCTATGCGCCAACCGATATTACGCGCCCGCGCATTGGAGAAGTTGCTCCACCAGGTGTAGTGCCCGTTGCCCTTCGTAAAGAGGCGAAATGTGTCTACAAAGCCCGCTTCGATAAGCGAATCGATGCCCTCGCGCTCCTCCTTCGTAAACCCGTGCTCACCCTCGTTGGCCTTAGAGTGGGAGAGATCGTCGGGGGTATGTGCGACGTTGAGGTCACCGCAAAAGATGACCGGCTTCTTCTTCTCGAGCTGCTTGAGGAAGGCTAAGAAAGCCGGGTCCCAGAGCTTGTGGCGAAGGCTTAGGCGGCTTAGATCGGGTTTGGCGTTGGGCGTGTAGACTGTCACGACGAAAAAATCCTTATATTCAGCCGTAATTACCCGCCCCTCTCCATTGGGGTCGCCATATCCGTCGGCCAGCTTGTATTTCTTCAAAATATCCTCCGGGAACCCTAAAATAACGCTTAGAGGCTTGGTTTTGGTGAAAATAGCCGTGCCCGCATACCCTTTGCGACCCGATGAGGAATTCCAGTACTCCTCATAGTCCGGCAGGTCCACTTCTGATTGATGCTCCTCTGCCTTCGTCTCCTGGAAGCACGCAATATCCGGTTTCACCTTGTCGAGAAAAGGCACCAGTAAACCCTTTCGGTGGATGCTGCGGATGCCGTTGATGTTCCAGGAGATAAGTTTCATACGGGTAGGGTAGCACAAAGGTTCATTCATTCATCACCTCACATCAGTCACTATGTAAGTAAGAGACGGACTCCAACGTCTCAATAAGTAGCGACCTATTAATACATTAGTAACGTCGCGTCAAATATGAAACACATAAGCGAAATAATCTCGGTTCGTCGGGGTCAGCTCGAAGGACAGCGCCAGCTCAGCCTTTTTACGGCAGCGCAGCACAAGGGAAGCAGCGAGTGGTCGGTGTTCAACACTGTTCGTGGCGATGCCAGTGGTGGGTATTCAGTACGTGTGCCGAAGAAGCCGATCGTTATCGTAGAGCCGCGGCGCGTACTGCGCATCGTGTATCCGCTCGGGCATTTGAGCGGCGTGAACTAACGGAGCAACTTTATCGACTCGAAAGCCGGGGATTATACTCCGGCTTTTCGTTTAGGAGCGACGCTTGCCGTGAAATGCCTTGTGTATTTCCCGAAGATGTTTGTCGGTCACGTGTGTATACACCTGCGTCGTTGCGATGTTGGCATGGCCGAGCAGCGCCTGCACACTGCGGAGGTCAGCACCATTTTCCAAAAGGTCGGTCGCGAACGAGTGACGTATGACGTGCGGCGTCACCTTGCGTGTGATGCCCGCTTTAATCGCATACTGCTTTACGATGCGCTCAACTGAGCGGGGAGTGAGGCGAGATAAATCTTTGCCTTTGGAAATCCTTCCATATCCGACGAAAAGTGCTTCGCCCATGTCTCCTCTTTTTTTCAAATATGCAGCCACCGCTTTCTTAGCGGAATCCGAAAGAAAGACAACACGCACTTTTTCGCCTTTGCCGCGGACGGAAAATTCATCGCGTGACAAATCGAGGTCTTGATTGAGGTTGCACAATTCGGACACGCGGAGGCCGGTAGAAAATAAAAGTTCGAGTATCGCTTTGTCACGTAATGCAGGAAGTTCTCCGGCGCTTCCCGCCTTCGCCAAGGCTTCGGTGGGCGCAGTCATAATTCTGTTCAACTCTGCGGACGTAATGAGGTCGAGATCGCGCCCGCCGACTTTCGCGAGCTCAATGCGTTCAGGATTCAAACTTTCGATGTCGCGCTTCCGGAGGAATTTCAAAAATGCGCGTAGCGCGATGAGATGATAATTTTGCGTATTCTTTTTCATCGTGCCGCTACCGGCGCCGGCAGAGCGATTGAGCGTGATACGAAATTCGCGCACCATCTGCTCCGTGATGGCGCCGGGAGACTGCACTTTTGCAAAACCAAAAAAACGATTGAGGTACCGGTCGTAATTTTCAACGGTCTTCACTCCGCGCCCTTTTTCTATCTCGATGTATTCAAGAAACTGCGTCTTTAGCGCCTTCAAATCCGCCATTCCCCAATTCTACCCCACGTGTCGCACAATATTACTCATCGCGCAGATACTTCTTCTTTTTTATTTTATCCGGCAAATACGATTCTTTATCGTAGAGTTTGTAGCCCTTGTGATAGCCGAGTTCTTTCATCAGCTTGGTCGGAGCGTTGCGGACTTTCATCGGGATAGGGAGGTTGCCGAATTTTTTGACGTCGTCGAGCGCTTCGAAGACGGCGTCGTATGAGCGCCGGTCTTTTTTGCATTGTGCGAGATAGGCGACACCATGTGCGAGATTGATGGTGGCTTCCGGATAGCCGATTTTATTCACCGCTTCGAACACGGCGTTGGCCACGACGAGCGCGGTCGGCTGCGCGAGGCCGATGTCTTCGCTCGCGAAGATGACCATGCGGCGTGCGATAAATTTCGGGTCTTCGCCCGCATCCACCATTCGTGCGAGGTAGTACAGTGCTGCGTCGGGCTGTGAAGCGCGCATACTTTTTATGAATGCGCTGATGGTGTTGTAATGCTCTTCGCCTTTTTTGTCGTACCGAAGATGTCTCGATTGAATTGCTTCTTTGAGCGTATCGAGTGAGATTTTTCCGTACAGCGCGTTCGCCGTTTCAAGAGTAGTGATTGCTTGCCGCGCATCACCGCTCGCCATTTGTATCAGCCAGTCGCGCGCGTCTTTTGGGATTTTTAATTTCGTGCGCGCGAGCATCTTTTCCATTTCTTTTTCCGAATGTTCGTTCAAGACAAACACGCGTGCGCGCGAAAGGAGCGGAGAAATAACTTCGAACGAAGGATTCTCCGTCGTCGCGCCGATGAGCGTAATATCGCCACGCTCAACGAAGGGAAGAAGAAAATCCTGCTGCGCTTTGTTGAAACGATGAATCTCGTCAATAAAAAGTACTTTCGGTTTGCCGCTGAGTTTCAACTGCCGATTCCCGACGACTTTCTTGATATCTTCTTTTCCCGAATCAACGGCGGAGAGTTCGTAAAATTCTGCGCCGATGCTATTCGCATAAATACGCGCAAGCGTCGTCTTGCCACTACCGGGCGGACCCCAGAGAATGAAAGAAAATAATTCTTTCTTTTCAATCGCGACACGCAGCGGCTTTCCTTTACCGGTGAGGTGCTCTTGACCCACGAACTCATCGAGCGTCGTGGGTCGAATTTTTGACGCGAGAGGTTCCATGCTTTTACTCTACTCTTTTCCCGGTGCGTATCCACTTGCACAATCAAACTCTCGCGCTATTCTGTAGCAATATGGGAAAAACTATTCTATGGGTTGTCGTTATTATTATCGTTGCCGGAGCGGGATATTTTGCTTATACAAATTACGTTAATACGCCTGCTGCGGCGCAAAACACGCAGGAGCCCGTCATTACCGCTACCACCACCCCGGGCACCGTGGTACAAGCACAGGATGTAACGGTAGGTACAGGCGCACAGGCCACTCCGGGCGCTACTGTTTCGGTGCTCTACGTCGGCAAACTACCCGAC
>CALRIB010000046.1 GCA_943359705.1 Candidatus Nomurabacteria bacterium
TTCGACGGTATGCGTGGGCATGGCAGCCTCGATGGGGGCCGTTTTGCTCTCCGCAGGTGAAAAAGGCAAACGTTTCGCCCTTCCCAACGCCGAAATCATGATTCACCAGCCCTCGGGAGGCGCCGAAGGCATGGCAGCCGACATCGAAATAACGGCTAAACAGATACTTAAAATCAGGGAGCGCCTCAACAAAATCCTCGCCAAGAACACCGGGCAAAAAGTGGAGAAAATCGCAGCCGATGTGGACCGTGACTTCTTCATGGACGCGGAGGAATCCCTCAAATACGGCATTATCGACAAGGTTTTGAAGTAAGCCCCCGCATTGAAATGCGGGCTTTCCGACTCCTCGCCTCGGAAATGCGAAACCATTCGCATTTCACTCGGTCTAAGTCGTCGGTAATCTCCCTCTCCAGGAGGTCGAAGGGCTTGCGGAAGCAAGGCTTTTGTTGTCTATTGCCTATCGTTTTTCATACATTAGTTGTACACTCCAGAAGTACCATTTATGAAATTCAATTTTGTCTCAGCCGCGCACCCTTCTCGCGCACACGGCTCTAGCGAAGTTACGTTTGGTCTTCTAACACACGCCACTCACGCAGTCGTAGTGTCCTGATAAAAGGTGCGCGCCGGGAAACCGACGCGTATGTCAATACAAATAATCTTACTTCTGCTCGCGGGCGCAAGCCTCGCGGGTGTCGCACTCGGATACTTCCTCCGACTTATCATCACGCTCGGCAAACGCGGCTCACTCGAGCTCGAGATCCGGAAAATGCGTCTCGACGCCGAGGAAAAGGCGAAACGGGTTATCGAAGAAGCGGAGGCACGTGCCAAAGGAAAGGAAGAAACGCTCACCAACGAATACAAGGAGCGCGAACGCAACCTCAAAGGCACCGAGGAACGCCTCGTGAAGAAAGAAGAGATGCTCGATAAGCGCCAACTCAACCTCGACTCGGAGCACGAAACAGTAATCAAGAAGGAGGAGGAGGTTAAAACCGCCAAAGAGAAGGCCGACGAGCTCATTCGCGCGCAGCAGGAAAAGCTGGAGAAGGTTGCCGGACTCTCGGCAGGCGAAGCGAAGGCCGACCTTATAAAATCGGTAGAAAAGCAGTACGAGAACGACCTCGAGGGCCGCTTCCGCAAGCTCGAAGTCGCCAGCAACGAAAAGTTGGAACAGCGGGCAAAGGAAATCCTCACGAGCGCAGTGCATCGTCTCGGCAATTCAGTCGTTTCCGACGTACTTGCGACGACTATCACTATTCCGAGTGATGAACTCAAGGGCAAGATAATCGGTAAAGAAGGCCGTAATATAAGGGCTTTTGAGCGAGCCACCGGCGTCGACGTCATCATTGACGACACTCCGGGCACGATTACCCTCTCCTCCTACGACCCCATCCGCCGCCAGGTCGCGCGCATCGCGCTTGAGAATCTCATCATCGACGGCCGCATCCAGCCGGCCAAAATCGAGGAGTCAGTGAAGAAAGCTGAGGAGGAAATCAACAACATCATCAAGAAAAAGGGCGCCGAGGCTGCATACAACGCAAAAGTACCCAACCTCGATCCGAAACTTTTGATGATTCTCGGCCGCTTGTACTTCCGCACGAGCTACGGACAGAATGTCCTCGACCACTCGGTCGAAGTGGCGCATCTTGCAGGCATGCTCGCACTCGAGCTCGGCGCCAATGAGGCCACTGCGCGTGCCGGAGCCTTGTTCCACGACATCGGCAAAGCAGTGGACCACGAAGTCCCCGGCACGCACGTGGAGATCGGCCGCCGTATCCTCCAGAAATTCGGCATCGACGAGGCGGTGGTCAAGGCCATGCAGGCTCACCACGAGGAATATCCGTACGAAACTCCCGAATCGATGATTGTGCAGGTCGCTGACGCCATTTCGGGCTCACGCCCCGGCGCTCGCCGCGACTCCGTCGAGAATTACATTAAGCGTCTTGAAGAACTTGAGGCGATTGCCAACAATCAGCCGGGCGTGGAGAAGAGCTACGCCATCGCAGCAGGCCGCGAAGTGCGCGTCATTGTAAAGCCCGACGCCATCTCCGACTTGGAAGCCCGTAAACTTGCTCGCGACATCGCCGACAAGATAGAAAAGGAGCTGCAGTATCCCGGCGAAATAAAAGTCAACGTCATTCGCGAGACTCGCGTCATCGAGTACGCCCGATAAAGCTGGCACGTGTATGCGGAGAAAAACGGCTCAACAGAGGCGTTTTTCTTTTATATCATTTCGGGGCTCAAAACCTATAGATTGCGACCCTTTGTCAATTGACCCCGTTAGAGAGAAGCGTACTGTGTCATGCAGATTAGTAAGATTATCAGCCAAGATTTGACATTCGCACCACAATCGAACGCAATCTCTAACGGGGTTGACAGCCTCATTAAACGGCTCAAAATGGGCACGTGAGGCCTGCCTGCCGGCAGGCAGGTCGGAGTGCGAATATCTTAATAAATAATTAGAAAACATATGGCAAATAAAATGGACTTGGTGGAGAAAGTGGCCGCGACCATCGGCTGCACAAAGGCCGACGGCGAGCGCGCGGTAGAAGCGATCATCGACGCAATCACTGCTCACCTCAAGGGCGGTCAGGAGGTTTCCATCGCGGGTCTCGGTATCTTTGAGGCAAAGACGCGCGCAGGACGCATGGGGCGCAATCCGCGCACCGGTCAGGCGATTCAGATCAAGGCGATGAAGGTGCCGAAGTTCCGCGCTTCCAAGACCTTGAAGGACGCGATTAAGTAAGCATAGAGATGTTTGAACAAAAAAACCGCCCGGGGCGGTTTTTTTGCTTTTGGTGCGGGATGCGGGAATCTCCTTCGGCTCTCGGCTCGTCGACACTCACCTCGACCTAGGCACCGCCTGGCGGTCGCGCGTACTCGCGCGACATCGCTCCGGCGTTCGATTCCTGACGCACAGCGCAAAGGCGCTGTGCTCATCCCCTCCTCGTTCCTACTTCGGTGCGGGATGCGGGAATCGAACCCGCGTTCTCAGTTTGGAAAACTGATGTCCTACCATTGAACGAATCCCGCGCTCACCAACGGACGCATCCTATCAAACATTCAATGAAGAGAAAACTTGAACCGCAAGGCGAAACCGCGTATATTCGGTTTAAATGCTTTCTCGCACGCGGTCATTCCTTGTCCTCCTCGGCGCTCTCGGTATCCTCGCCGCAATTGCTGTCGCACTCCAACCGGCGCCGAGTGCAACTCCAAACCAAACGACAGAAGCTACCAGCACCACCCAGGTCGCAAGCGCTGCAAACGCTGCCGTGCCCTCGGTCGCCTCAAGCACCCCTCCTACCCCTCCTGTCGCAGTCGCAAAAAAGAAAGTTAAGCCGGCCGCTCCGCCGGTGTCCAAACCCGCGAACGACACCACTCCGAATGACCAGGTCGTTCGTATCGAGAATCCCTACCCGTTCGCTCCCCTTTCTTTCGATACCATCAACTCTGTCGCACGCGCCGCACTGGTGAATATCGTGTGCGCACCGCGCGGCGGCACATTGCGCCCGATTTCGGCTTCAGGTGTCATCATCGACCCGCGCGGCGTCATCCTCACCAACGCGCACGTTGCGCAATACGTGCTGCTTTCGGAGAGTACTGCCGTAGACCTCGAGTGCGTCGTACGCTCCGGAAGCCCCGCCACAGCAAAATGGGTCCCGGAGGTCTTATACATGCCGAAAGCCTGGGTGCAGGCGCACGCAGCGGAGATTCTCGCGGACCGCCCGATTGGAACGGGAGAATACGACTACGCACTTCTGCGCATACAAAGCAGCGTAGGCGGCGTCACTCCTACAGCATCAGCGACAGCATTCCCCTACCTTCCCGTGGACACTCGTGAGGGTATCGGATTTATCGACGACGAGGTGCTCGTGGCGAGTTATCCTGCAGAATTCATCGGCGGTCTCGCCGCACAAAACAATCTGTACCCGTCTTCGTCGGTCACCGCCATTAAAGACTTGCTGACGTTCGGCGAGAAAACAATCGACCTGGTGTCACTCGGCGGCATTATCGAAGCGCAGAGCGGCTCCTCGGGCGGTGCGGTCGTCAACATGTGGGGACGACTCATCGGTATTATCACGACGACGAGCGAAGGCGCGACGACAGCCGAGCGTGATTTGCACGCAATTACGCTCAGTTATATAGACCGCGATATGGTGCAGCAGATGCAATTCAACCTGGGCACGGTTCTTGGCGGCGACGTAGCCGCAGAGGCCGCGGAATTCCGCTCCGATGTGGCGCCGTTCCTCATGCGACTCCTCATCGACCAACTCCAACACCGAACTCCCTAAGAAAAAGAGAGCAGGACGATTCCCGCAGCAAAAAGCCCGAGCGCGACAATCTTTCGCCTCGAGATGTGTTCACGCAAAAAGAAAAGCCCCCACGCAACCGGGAGTAAGAATCCTGCGGAGCGGATGGCGAGCACGTACGAGGTCTCGCCTGAAACGAATGCCGCCATCGAAGCGGTGAATCCGAACGCGAGGACAAGACCAAGACTTACCAACAGCCAGAATTTTTCCGGTATCCGCTTTAGGTCTTGCTGCTGGCCGAAGGCAAACGTGCAGACGAGGAATACAATCGAGACTCCGAATTGATTTACGAAACTGTAGAAGACCGGGGTCGAGACCTCGATGGAGATCTTGTCCAAGGTGGAACCGATGGCCGGCAAGAGCGTCGCGATAACCATAAAAAGCACCGGCATATTGATTCTGAACTTCCCCACCCCCGGAGCATCTTTAAGGAGGATATAGGTCGCAACAACGATTGCGAGAATCCCTACCAGTCCGTACCGGGTCGGGATTTCGCCGATGAGTACGTAGGAAGAGACGACATTAAACACCGGCAGAAGCGAGCCGACCGGAACGACTTCGGAAACTTCCCCTTCCCGGAGGGACCGGTACAAGAAGTAGGTTTGTATGGGGTACAGGACCAGCCAAATAATGATGAGCGGCCACCAGAAACGCCATGGCAAGGCCCATATATCTTGCGGAATCGGCAAGAAGAAGAAAAGCGCGAGAATCGGAATTACAGAAAAGCTCTGGACAACGAAGCCGAGCGAAAAGTTGCCAAACGTACCCGTCAGCTCCTTTTCATATATCCGCCGTATGCCAAAAAGAAGTGCGCTGAAAAGTGCCAACGAAAGCCACATGTCGGGGCGCCCAGAATCGAACTGGGTCTACTTGGTCCCAAACCAAGCGTACTACCGGTATACGACGCCCCGCAACGAGCGCATACTACCACGATTCTTAAAGGACAGCATAAAGGACATAACTTGTCCTTTATAAATTGTCTTCGAGGGCTTGCTCGAACAGCCGGCAGCGAGCGACTCTCTTCTTCTCGTCCATGATGACACCCACCACATCTATCTGATACTCTCGTTCGTCCCCTTTCTCCTCCATATATAGCGCGGCCGTCCGCGCAATCTTGCGCAGCTTTGAGGGCTGGACCATCTCCTCCGGCCGATAGTCCATTTCACGTGAACCCTCCCCCGGCTCTATTTCACGTGAAACTGCTTTTACCTCTATGAATCTGACTGTATTTCCCTTGGTAGCGACTATGTCTATTTCTCCCCAGGGCTTCCGGTAGTTCTGCTCGACGACGGTATATCCCTTTCTCCGGACGAAATCGCAGGCGATGGCCTCGCCAGCCCGTCCACGAGATTTTCGAGTTGAGTCCAAGATCATCGAACAATGATAACCCGAGTGTAAAGATTTCCCTGGTATACGCTGTGCATTTCACCCTGTTAGAAGCTAGCTTCTAACAGGGTTCACGTGAAATCGCGTTCGAAACGTTTCTAAGAAACGTTAAACCCTATAATACGGGTCGTCCTATAAAAAATCCTTATTGTAAGCCATATATCGGATAAACGGACAGGATACATACCCGAACTTCATGTCCTTTATCCACATATCCACTGACTTATCCACAATTTAGCTAATAATTGCGCCAATTCAGGGCTAGTCGACCCCTGTCCGATTCCGCCCATGCTCAAAAAAGCTTGTCCTTTAGCCATAAATTGCATATTTCTTTAGCATCGGAACACATTTTTTCCTTGACCGAAAGACCTCAGCCATACTAGCTTTGCCCCATGTCAAAAGTATCCGCACGCAAGGCTCTGCTTATCTCTCTCCTTATTGGTGTCGGAAGTGTGGCCGGCGGATTGTTTCCCACCTCGACCTTCGCGGCGGAACTCACAACCGTAACGGCCCAGGTTCTCCCGCAGGGCTCGAATGGCGGCTGCCCCCAATTGATCGCAACGGGTTTCACTCCGTACGTATACAATAACGCGCTCGACTCCTTTGAGTTCACCATACCGGACGTTTCATACGTAGCCATCATCGGCACCGCAGGGGACACTGTCATACCGTTCAACCAAATGACACGCAGCCTAAATGCACAGGGTATGTTGCGTATTCACGCCGACATGGCCTCGACTCCGATACGCGAGACACTCCCGATTAAGGTGACCATGCTTTCATCGAAGGGACCCGGCCAGCCGGTATGCCTCTCAGTAGTGTCGACGAGCATTGCGTCTAATCC
>CALRIB010000047.1 GCA_943359705.1 Candidatus Nomurabacteria bacterium
GATTGCTTCCCGAATGACTCCCGCTCTTCCGGGAGAAACCTGGCCGTCCGCAAATCTTGCGGACGGTCGTTCTATTTCGCAACCTTCTCGGCTTCCTCAAGCTTCACTGACAATAGTTTTGAAACTCCATCCTGTCCCATCGTCACGCCGTAGAGTTCGCCGGCGGCGGCCATGGTGGCGCGGTTATGGGTGATGACGATGAGTTGGCTCTTTGCGCCCAGTTCGCGGATCATATCGGCGTAACGCTTACTGTTGGCCTCATCGAGCGCAGCGTCGGTCTCGTCGAGAATCAAAAACGGCGGGGGATTCACTTGGGTCATGGAAAAGATAAGCGCGATGGAAGTGAGTGCGCGCTCGCCGCCGGAAAGTACTTCAAGCCCTTTAATTTTCTTGCGCGGAAGGGAAACAGAGATAGAAAGTCCGGCGTAGAGCTCCTCCCCTTCGTCCCATTCCTGCCTGCCGGCAGGCAGGTCACCCCCTTCCTCCCCTTCGTCATCCATATCGAGCGAGTCCTTCGGCATTTTGCGGCGCGGCTGCTCGACGGTGAGTTTGGCGTCACCACCGCCGAAGAGTTTGGCGAAGAAATTATTCAGTGCCTCATTGATGAGCTTGAGACCCTCGTGGAAACGCACATCTATCGTCTTTTCGAGTTCCGCAATAATGTCTTTGAGCGACGCGGCCGATTTCTCCAAATCCATCAGTTCCTTTGCCAAGAATTCGTCGCGCTCTTTGGTCTGTTTAAATTCGGTCACTATCTGGTCGCCGTTGCCGAGCCCCGACTCCTCTATTTTTATCTTCAAACGCTCGATGTCGCGACGGCGCTTTTCCTGCACGCTTCGCTCTTCCGAAAGGGCTCCCTGAGGTATTTCAGATTTCTCCCACGCGTGGATGGCCGCACCCACGAGCGCAATTCCCTCGCGCACTTCTTCTTCAAAACGCTGCCGCGCAAGGGCGATGTTGGCGCGAGCAGACTGCACGCTCCCAAGCTTGCCTTGCGCTTCGCGCACCGTGCTTTCGAGTTCGATAAGGTCGCGTTCGGCGGCAAATCCGCTCTCGCGCACCTCGGCAATTTTCTTGCGCAATTCCTCGAGCTCCCCGGCGAGCGCCGATTCCTCTTTCTGGACGCGCTCCAGCGAGCCGGAAAGTGTTTCCACCTGACGGCGCACTTCTTCGTTGGTCTCGGGCGCCATGCCCGCAAGACCGTCGATGAATGATTTGATGCGACCGCGTACTTCGGCGATGACGTTGCGCACGGCCGACATGTCGTCTCGGCGTTCCGCATCAGAAAGTGACGCTTCGATATCGCGCGCAAATTGCCGCACGTGCGGCACCGGCACTATTTGTTCCACGGTCACGTTGGTCGCCTCCAGCGCACCTTCGGCACGACCGAGTTCACGCGCGAGCCGCTCGCTCTCGCGCCTGGCCTCCGCGAGCTTGCCCTCGCGTCCGGAGAGCTTGCCGCGCAATTCTTGGATTGCGGTGTCGGAAGCGGTACCGCGCTTGCCGCGCGCCTCGGCCACGCTCGTCATCAGTTTTTTCAATTCCGATTCGTGCGCGCGTACTTCATCGGTGAGACGCGCATCTTCTTGTGTAATCCACGCGTGCTCACGTGCGAGATAGTCGCTCAGTTTGGCAGCGAGATCTTCTTTGAGCTCACGCGCCTTTTCTATTTTCTCCACCTGCGTGCGGAGAAAGTTAATATGCGGCGCTAGTTCACGGCGCAGTGATTTGGTCTTATCAATATTCACGCCGGTCTCCTCGAGCTTGCGCTCGCTCTCCGCTTTCTTGTGCTGATAGAGTTTGAGGCCAAGCGCGTCTTCCACCATTTCGCGGCGCTCCCGCGGCGAGGCATTGAGAATGCGATCTGCCTCTCCCTGAGAAATGATTTGATACCCCGAGCCGCCGATGTTAGCGCCTGCGAGCAAACGAATAACGTCTTTGAGCCGCACTTGCGAGCCGTTCAAAAGATACTCGTTGAGTCCATCGCGATGCACAACGCGCTCCACACTCACTTCCTTAAAATCGATATCGAGCAATCGCTTTGAGTTGTCGAACACGACCTTTACACCCGCGCGATTCATACGCGCCAGTGCCGGTGAGCCGCCCCAAATCAGGTCTTCGCCTTTCTTCGAGCGCATCGACTTCATCGACTGTTCGCCCAAGACGAAGCGGAACGCTTCTGCGACATTGGATTTACCCGAACCATTCGGCCCGACCACCGAGACGATTGGCGACCCGAAAATGAGTTCGGTCTTCTTGCCAAAAGATTTAAACCCGACCAGCTCGATGGATCTCAAACTAAGAAACATTGACGTTCATTGTATCGCAAAATGCAAACCCCCGTGCCATCAGGCCGGGGGTCTACACCATTTCAGGTGGTG
Organism: Candidatus Nomurabacteria bacterium; assembly: GCA_943359705.1. Lineage (GTDB taxonomy): Bacteria > Patescibacteriota > Minisyncoccia > Phycocordibacterales > UBA2100 > UBA10103. The sequence goes on from CALRIB010000047.1 coordinate 2,382, forward strand.
TTCGCGACCCTAGGTCGCTTTTCCGAGATCCTGCACGATCAGCAATTCAACTGCGCGTGCAGGCATGATCTTGATGACTTCATCGGTCGGTTCGCCGCCGAAAGGCGAGTTGGGCTTCAACACATGGGCGTGATGGATACCTTTTTCTTCACTGGCGACGATGCACCATTGGGTGTCAACACGCACAGTGTCATTGAATCTCAGCCGATTGCCGTTGATGCGCGTCACGATGCCCTTGCAACGCCGACCGGCATCGACGAACTGCTCATCAACGCGCACTTCAGTGATGGGTTTCATTTCAAGGCGTCCCCGATTTTGCATATCGGGAATTCCAACGAGACGTGGTGATTCTGCCATGGCAGGACCCTCAGGTTGATTGCGGGATAGCAACGCAAGTCTTCTAGAGCGACTATGCCATTATCATTCCGCTGCTGCAAGAATTTTCAAAAGCCGAGCCCCGAACCAACGTATGGTCCGGGGCCCTTTGCGGCTCACCGTTTCTTCTTTCGTCTTGTGGATTTTCGTTCCGGTCGGACTGCTTGCCCGACAGGTACTTCGACCATAGTTCCCCGCGACGGATAGAGCGCCGAGGGTCCATGATCAAGCGTCACGCGATCGGAGCAAAGAAGCCAGGCGCCGAGTCCTCTGCCTTGGCTGTGTTTCTTGCGCCACGCTCCGTTGATGAAAACGATTCCGCCGGCATACACCCTCCACCAGGCTACGATTTCCGTCTCGATGAGATGTCGGGTCATTCGCATTCCTTCATTCCAACCGCACCGCGCGGTCATTGCAGGCGCGACTATCGCACCTAAGCACCTCTAGCGCAAATACCCAGAGAACCTACCTATGTACCCAGAGAACCTACCTCTGTGCTTTGTCGGACATAAAACAACGAGCCCCGGACCGGATTGTCCGAGGCTGCCCATTTTGTTCCCGTCAGTTGGGAACATGACTCCATCTCCAATCGGAGTAGGTTTGGGTATTCATCACGGCGAGCAGGAAAGTAAGCGCGGCGATGATGGCGCCGGTGATGATGAATCCGGTCAGCGATGCAGTGATGATCCCGCCGCCCAAAGTCAGCATCAGGAGTGCATTTGCGAGGCAGGTTCGTGCGAAGAACATCATCGCAAAAACGCACACGCCAAGCATTACCCCGGCGAAAATTGCAACATTCGAAGCATATTCAGGCTCGACGGCGACCATCGCGTAGGAGATCAACCCGGAAATGATTGCAGTCGGGATGACAAACGCGGTGAGAAGCATGGGTAGATGCATCTTGTCGATTTGCAGGTCGCAGTAGACGCCGAGTCCGCGTTCAACAAAAACAACGGGATTCCGTACGGCAAGCGGAGTGCGGTTCATGTCTCGCTCCTTTGAATGATCCGAGTCCTTCCTCGACAATGCCTTACCACCCCTTTGCTGTCAAAGCCTTCTGTGCGGCATCTTGTTCGGCCTCTTGCTTCGAGCGCCCTTCGCCGCTTGCGAGTTTTTCTTTGCCGATAAATGCGGCGACCACAAAACGTTTGTCGTGGTCGGGGCCGGACTGGTCGACGAGTTCGTATTTCGGCGTGATGCTGAGCTGGTCTTGGGCAAGCTCCTGTAGTTTGCTCTTGGCGTCCTGCCACAAACGTTTGGAGACGACATCGTCGGTCTTGTGGAAGAGCTGCGTGGCGATGAAGCTCTTGGCCGCATCGTATCCGGAATCGAGATAAATAGCGCCGATAAGAGCTTCGAAGGCATTGGCGAGAATGATTTGCCTTGCGCGGCCGGTGTCGCGCGACTCGCCACGGGAGAGCAAGAGGTATTCATTCATGCCAAGCTTCGTGGCCGCATCGGCGATGCTGACGGTATTCACGAGGGCCGCGCGGTAGGCGGTGAGGTCGCCCTCAGGACTTTCGGGATATTTTGCATATAAAAATTCGGTCACGACGAGCTCCAGCACCGCGTCACCGAGAAATTCCAAACGCTCGTTGTGTTCCCTTCCGGCAGCGCGATTTTCGTTGAGGTACGAGCGGTGCGTAAACGCCTGCTCCAAAAGCGTCGCACTTTTGAATGCGTAGTTGATCTTCTTTTCGAATTCGGAAAAATTCATACGGACTCTAATGCCGCCTTCGGCCGCCGCGTCGCTCAAGGCGTGCCTCCATGGTCTCTTCCCGCTCTTCCGCTTTTTTTTGCTCTTCCACCACTACCTCGTTGGCGACAACATCGGTCACCGTATGTGACCTGTCCTTCTGCGCCAAGAGATTGATGGCACGCGTCACGACCGGAAGAATGTCGTCGTAGAAGTTGAGGTCACCGACCGATGCGAGCGGGAACCATTGCGCGTCGTCGAGCCCGCCCTCTTTTTTGAGTTGTAGGTCTTTGAACGGCGCGCGGGCGAGAAAGTAGGTGGCGTGCCTACGCTTCTTGCCGCCTGAGCTTTGCGAATCGTTGGCCACATACTCGTTCTCGCCCAGCTGGTCTTCCACTTTTACTTCGAGTCCCATTTCCTCCATCGCCTTTCGCATTACGCCGTCGAAGTGCGGCTCGCCTTCCTGCAATTTGCCTTTCGAGAGCGTCCAGTGACCGAAGATGTCGTGCACGAGAGCGAGATACACCTCCTTGCCCTCACATGCATACACGACCGCTCCCACCAACTCCTCAACCGGCATTTTGCCCGGCTTCGATGCTTCCTTTTTGCGCGTACTGCCTTCGTTCTTGCCCGGCTCGCCGAGCTCTACATACACGGCGCCCAAGACGCCGTTGACGAAGCGCCCACTTGAGGTGCTGCCGAATGTTTTTGCAAGCTCGATTGCTTCGTTGATGGCGACTTTCGCCGGCACCTGTGTGCGGTCGGCAAACAAGAGCTCAGTGAGTCCGAGGCGCAAAATGTTGCGGTCAATCGCGGCAATCTTTTCGAGCGGCCACTCCGGCGCGGCACGCACGATGACGTCGTCTATTTCGCGCTGCTTGGCCATGGCCGTTTGCAGCAACTCTTTCATGAAAGGCAGGTCGCTCTCGCGCGCGCCAAATTCCTTGGCGTAGTCGGTGAGACGCCCTAGTGCTTCATCATTCGTCAATTTCCCTTGCGAAGAATCGCGTTCGAAGAGAACCTGAAGAACAACGGAACGAGCTAAATGCCTATTTGCCATAAGAACTAGGTAACAATGAACAATAAACGGTGAACAGAACATTAACCCTCAAAACCAAACCCACCCTTCCTCTGCTTACGCTTGCGCCGTAGTTGCCTTCTCTGCCGTGCTCTCGGTGGCCTGGCCACTCTCGCGCAATTCAGTCTGACGCTTCTTCGCCCTGCGCGCATCGCGCTTGGCACGGGCGACAATATCAATGACGACGCGACCGTCGTACTTACCGCATTTGCGGCACGCGTGATGCGGGATTCGGAGAGCGCCGCATTCGCACTTGGCGAGGCGGGCGGCTGTGAGAGCGTGATGAGAGCGTCGCTTCGCGGTCTGCGACCTGTTTCTGCGCATTCGGACTACCATGATGCGAGATTATACAGACTTTGAGCCAACCCGCAACCCTCGGCAGAAGCTGGCGCGGTGCAAATCGCTGAGCCCTTCGGCCTGTATCGCCCGGCGGTGCGCGAGCGTGCCGTAGCCTTTGTGGACCTCGAAACCGTACACGGGATGCTGCGTGGCGAGCTGCACCATTAAGCGGTCACGCTCGACTTTTGCGACGATGCTCGCCATCGAGATAACCGGCTCCGAATCATCACCCCGGATGATCGTCTTCTGGTCGATAAATTGCTCCGGCGCCCGCAATCCCCCGTCGAGAAGAATTTTGTACAGAGGT
>CALRIB010000048.1 GCA_943359705.1 Candidatus Nomurabacteria bacterium
CCTGCTGCGGGCCGCTCGTGCGCGCGCCGAGCGCCGGCACAAGATGACCGACACTGTCTTGCGAGGTGATGGTGCCGCCCGCCTGCAAAATAAGCGTGGCGATAATGGCTTTGGCGTTGTCGACGTTGACGTATTCTCCGAACGGCACCGCGGCCCTTTGTACCGTACCGGAGTCGTCTTTTTTCACGACCTTTTGAGTGAGGCCGCTCAGCTCGTCCCAGTACTGGGGAGGCGCCGCAAATCCGGCGGTGGCCAGAATGTCCTTGTTCCAATACATCACGAGCGGGTCGGCCAAGACGGGAATAGCCAGGACGCCGCCGGGCGTGACGAGCGGGTTAGCCGCGTCGACGAAGGTGTTGGAAAATTGTGCCTGCGAGAGATAGGTAAACGGAATCGGCGTCACGCGCGAAGCATCGCGCAGCGCGTAATCTTGCGTAAGGAGGAAAAGGTCGGGGCCGGCACCGCTTGCGAGCGCGTCGGTGAGGGAGTTCTCGTATGTTGCGGAGTCCTTTTGCACGTACGTGACCTGCGCGAGGCGCGGTTCATTTTCGGACACCTGTCGCAATACCACAGAAAAAGCGGTCGGGTCGAGCGTGCCCCAGATGCTAATGGGACCGATGGTGTTGCTCGCGCTCCCGCCCACAAAGAGCGCGAAGATGAGCACGCCGGCGACTGCGAGAGCACCGAAGACGGCCAGCAGAATAACTTGGAATACGGAGAGGCCTTTCATACATTCAAATGGGTGGGGCGGAATATGACGCCCCAGTGGTGCGAGCCCGCATAAAATTCCCGAAGCGGCTCAAGGGCGGCGCGCGCGGCGAATTCGATCGCCGCTTCTTTTTTCATGACGTCCTCCACGCGTGGGCCCATGCTCGCGTATGAATCATTCCAATCAATGACAGCCACCGTGCCACCGGGCTTTACGATGCGGCGCGCTTCGCGCAAAACCGGAAGCTTGTCGGGCACCTGGAAAAGCAAATTTGAAATGAGGACGAGGTCCATCGACTGGTTGGCGAGCTTCGAGGCATTTGGGATTTCGAGGTCCGTCCAAATGACGTCGACGTTGTGATGTCCTTGTCGTATGGCTTCGTTGGAAGTGCGGCGGAGGAGATCTTTTTGCACATCAATAGCGTACACCCGGCCGGTATTTCCAAGCCGCTCAGCAATTGCCAGCACATATGCGCCGCTGCCGCTTCCAAAATCCGCTATCTGCATGCCGCCCTGAATCCCAAGCGCAGAAATGTTCCGTTTCGGATGCGCAAAGTTCACCGTGCGGAACGGAGTATTCGTATCCATCGCCTTCCATTATATAGGGTATTTGAGTACGCACTGTTGCTTTCCGCTCACAATGTGGAAATTCTAGAAGAACCAAACAGCGGCGATGACGCCAAGCGCGATCGCTTTTAGGATACCCACCCCGATGCGAAATGCTGTTTTATCGTCGAGAGAATATCCTAATTTGCCGACAGCGTAGATAATGAGATTGATATACACCTGGAACATACCCTAGGCGACTTCGTCCGCCTCAAACACAACAAATGATGCCACTTGATCGCCTTCGCGCATTTTCATGACACGGACGCCTTGGGTGGCGCGGGAGAGGGTGGGGATTTCGTCGAGGCCGGTGCGGATGGTTTGACTCTTCTTGGACATTGCGACAAGTTCTCCGCCTTGGAGTACGACGGTGCCGCCCACGAGCTGCTTGGTTTTCGGCGTGATAGACATCGTCTTGATGCCGCTGCCGCCCCTGCCCTGTGTTTTATATTCTGAAAGTTTGGTCTTCTTACCGTAGCCGGTCGAAGAGAGCACGAGGAGTTCGGCGTTCTTCGCGTCTTTGGGCACAATGCCCGCGCCGACGATAGAGTCGCCGCTGCCGAGTTTCATACCGCGCACGCCGCCGGCCTGCCTGCCCATTTCGCGCACATCTTTTGCTGCAAATCGAATTGCCTGACCTTTGGAAGTAACGAGCACTGCGTCGTCGCCCGGGTAAACGAATTGAGCTGAGATAAGTGCGTCGCCCTTGTCGAGCCCGACGGCTATGAGACCGCTGCGGCGCACTTCGTAGAAGCTTTTGGCCGCCACGCGCTTCACGGTGCCGTTGCGCGTTGCCATCAAAAGCGAAAGACCTTCGACTGTTTTCTTTTCCTTCGGCATCGCGAGGATGGAAGTGATCTGCTCACCCTGTTCGAGCGAAATAAAGTTCATTATCGACTTCCCTTTTGTGGCGCGTTTGCCTTCGGGCAGGTCGTACATCTTGAGCGAGTACACCTTGCCGCGGTCGGAGAAGAAAAGGAGGTCGGAGTGCGCTGAGGCGGTGAGGAACTGGGTCACGAAATCCTCTTCTTTGGTGTCGAGGTCAACGACGCCCACGCCACCGCGCTTTTGCCTGCGATATTCGCCCGGATTGGTGCGCTTGATGTAACCGCCGGATGTGAGCACGAGCACGGAATCTTCGTCGGCGATGAGGTCTTCGGCGTTCAGAATCGTGGCGCCGCGCTTCACGATTTTGGTGCGGCGGTCGTCGCCAAATTTCTCCACCACCTCGCCGATCTCTTTCTTGATGAGATCCATGAGCTTTTTCTCGCTCTTCAAAAGCGCCGTGAGCTCTTCGATGAGCGCCTGCACTTCGCGAAGTTCGTCCTCTATCTTCTTGCGCTCAAGCCCGGCAAGCTTCTGCAGGCGCATGTCGAGGATGGCGTTGGCCTGGAGTTCGGAGAATTTGAATGTCTTCATCAATCCGGCGCGTGCGTCGTCCACATCCTTCGACTTCTTGATGAGTTTGATTATCTCGTCGATGTGGTCGAGCGCTTTCTTGAGGCCGAGCAAAATGTGCTCGCGCGCCTCAGCGATGCGAAGGTCGTATTTCGTGCGCTTCGTCACCACTTCGCGGCGGAATGCGACGAAGTATTCGAGAAGGGCTTTGAGCGAAAGCGTTTGCGGCACGCCGTCGACAAGTGCGACGACGTTGTAGTGGAAGGTCTCTTCGAGCTGTGTGTGTTTATACAAATAGTTGAGTACCGTCTGCGCATTGGCGTTGTTCTTGAGTTCGATGACGACGCGAATGTCCTTGGTGCTCTCGTCGCGGATGTCACGTACGCCTTCGAGCTTCTTCTCGTGCACGAGGTCGGCGACTTTGGTGATGAGATCAGCTTTGACGACGCGATACGGGATGGAAGTGATGATGATCTGGTAGTCGCCCTTTTTACCTTCCACTATTTCCGCGTCACCGCGCACTACCACCGGGCCGCGGCCCGTCGCGTATGCATGCGCGATGTCTTTGGCGTTGAACGCAATGCAACCCGTCGGAAAGTCTGGCCCCTGCACGAAGCCCATGAGGTCTTCGGTCGTCGCCTCAGGATTTTCAATGAGGTGAATAGCCGCGCCGCAGACTTCTCGCAAATTGTGCGGCGGGATGTTGGTGGCCATACCGACGGCGATGCCGAGCGTGCCGTTCAGAAGCAAATTCGGAATGGCCGCGGGCAAGACACTCGGTTCCTGCTTGGTGTTGTCGTAGTTGGGAGTGAAGGCGACTGTTTCCTTTTCAATATCGCGAAGCATTTCTTGCGCAAGGCGCGACATTTTTGCTTCCGTATAACGCATGGCGGCCGCCGAGTCGCCGTCGATTGAGCCGAAGTTGCCTTGACCGACGACGAGCGGATAGCGCATCGAAAAATCCTGCGCCAATTTCACCATCGCGTCGTACACCGATGCGTCGCCGTGCGGGTGGTATTTACCCAAGACTTCACCCACCACGGTCGCCGACTTTCGCGTCTTGGCAGACACAGTGAGACCGAGTTCGTTCATCGCAAAGAGGATACGGCGATGCACCGGCTTCAAGCCATCGCGCACATCAGGGAGCGCGCGGGCAGTGATGACCGACATCGCGTAGTCGAGGTAGGACTCGCGCATCTCGGTCGAAATCGAGCGCGAAATGACGTTGATGTGATTGGGCTTTATGGGCTCCGATTCAGCCGGCTTCTCCCCTTTTCCACGCGCCATATTTGATTAATTATACCAAAAAACGCGCCCAAAATCCAGCCCATTTGACCTTCATGTTGATGCGAGTTACAAAGCACTTTGCTGCCCCACTAACCACAGAAAGGCACTCGGCCATGGCTGAGAAAAGATGGAAGTTCGTTGCGCTGATCAAAGAGGGAGGCCGGTCCTATTTTCTCGGCACCTTGCTCGACTCCGAGCAGTCGCCCGCGACATTGGGTTATGAAGTCCTTCGCGACAAGCTGACTGACAACGGCCGCCTCCGCTGGGATAACAATTCATTCGAGCAGTACTGCGAAGCGTGCGGTAAACTCGGCTCCCTCATCGTGAAGGCGCCGAGAAATTCGGTGGAAAAAGGAATGCAAATCCTCACCATCGATGTGGATACCACGACCGTCACGAGCGGTATCGACAACCAATACACCCGCATCTGACCGCCCCACCCGCGACCACAATGATTGACATTGGATCGCTCCGGTGCGGCGGTCCTTTGTTTTGTAATTTTCGATTATCCCCGTACTCATATCCCTCATTATCTACGGCCGTATATAATGCGGGATATGGGGAAACTTGAGTTGGAAGCTCGAACGCTCCGGCGGAAAGGCTACATACGTCAAGCATTACTCGCGGCCATAGGTATTTCCGGATTATTGCTTGTCGGCGCGGCAGCCCCAAATGTTATCCAAGTTCTGGACAAGCTCGCTCCCGATAAATACAAACTCAAGTACAGATTGAAAGGTACGACATCGCGCTTGGTGTCACTCGGCCAAATCCGTTTTGTAGATCGGGGCGGAAAACGGTATATGGAGATCACTGAAAAGGGTAGACGCGTGCTCGAGATGGAGCGGCAGAAACGACTGTTAACGGAGCGGGCTGGAAAGCGCTGGGATAAGAAGTGGCGGATGGTAATGTTCGATATTCCCGAGCGTCGCCGGAAAACACGTGACACCTTGCGCATTGCACTCCGCACGTTTGGTTTCTATCAACTGCAGGGTAGCGTATGGATTTACCCATACGATTGCGAAGAAATCGTGACCCTCATCAAGGCTGACATTGGAACCGGGTACGCAGTCTTGTATGCCATCGTTGAGAAGATTGAGAATGATGAACGAGTAAAGCGTCACTTTTCGCTTGTCTAGCCATATCCCCCATTGTCAACGGCCGTTTGGAATGCGGGATATGGTGTTCCGCAATTGCAAAGGCCATTAGCATTGAATACCTGGGATTCTAATTGGAATCGCTGGGCGAACCGAATTGGTCGGCGCCTTGGTACTGGTCGGCAGATTGCTGCACTGCCTGCTGCTGGTACTGCTGCTGCGCGGCCTGGTCGCGGACGGCTTGGAGTTCCTGGTCGTTGGCGCTCTGTCCGCTGTAATTTTGCATGAGCTGCTGCTGCGCGTCTTTGACGGACTGGAAATTAAAATCGCTTTGCGCTCCGTTGTTGAGGTTGAGATTTTTTGAATTCTGCAAATTTTTCACAAAAAAGAACGCCCACGCAAAAAAGAGAACGGCCACGACCGCGATAGCAATGCCGCCCGCGACGGCCTTGCGGTCGTCCTTCGGCTTATCCTTGAGATTATCTATCGCTTTCTGTATCACCATGGAATTACGCTGACAACACAACGACTTCCGACTCCTTTCCGACTACGTCCTTGGGCTTGATCGTGAGTTTGTCGACCGGCTTCACGTCGTCACCGGATTCTTTCAAAAATTGTTTGAGGGTTTTGTCGTCGTACAAGACCGGAATGATTATTTTGGCTTCGAGCTTCACCGCGAGCTTTTGTGCTTCCGCCGGCGAGAGCGCTCCCTGGCCGCCCACGGGAATAATGAGCACGTCTGGTGAATCCATCTCCAACACTTCAGCCGGAAGGTCAGCTTCTCCCAAACCGCCAAGATAAAGCACGGAGAGACCGTCGAAATGAACCGAGTACACCGTATTGGTGCGCGCTTCCCCGCCCCATTTGGAGCCGGCTGCAAATCCCGCAGCGGTGACTTCCTTTATTTCGTATTCGCCGGGACCGGAAATGACGAACGGCTGCTTGTCGCCTCGTCCGGCCTCCTCGCTCCCAT
>CALRIB010000049.1 GCA_943359705.1 Candidatus Nomurabacteria bacterium
TACCTGCTGTATGGCCCGTCGGTCGTTAGCATGAACGTCGGGAAAACGATCGCGGCCACGAGTACGAGCGAGACAACTGGCGTCCCCACCGTCCCGAGCGTTACGGTCGTACCGAGCGTCCCGTCGCCCGTTGATTCCGCCGCGGGCGCTTTCTTCTCCTGCTCAAACGGCAAGTCACTCAAGGCGGATTTCAAGAACAGTTCGGTAGCACTCACGCTTTCCGACGGTCGCGCGATGATTTTGCCGCACGCGCTTTCGGCCGACGGAGCACGTTACGCCAATGCGGATGAAAGTTTCGTCTTTTGGAACGTAGGCAACACCGCATTTATCGAAGAGGCCGGCACACGTACGTACGACGGTTGCTCCACGAGCGCGCAGTAGCACCACTCCCGTTTCCTCGCATATTTGCTATCATTCGCATCATCATGAGCGAAGCGGACATTCGGGCTGAACGGCTCAAAAAACTGGAACTACTGAAAGCGGCCGGGATGGAAGCGTATCCTGCAAGCACCGGGCGCGACACGGATATCAGCCATTTCGTCGGTCATTTTGACAGCCTGGAGGCAAGCGCGAAGCCGCTGACGCTCGCCGGCAGGGTGATGTCCCTTCGCGGGCAAGGCGGAATAATGTTTGCAGATGTTTTCGACGGTACCGGACGCGTGCAAGCCGTCCTTCAGGCGGAAAGCGTGAAGGACATAGAATTGTTCGAGAAAACCGCCGACGCCGGTGATTTTCTGGAGTTTTCCGGCTCGGCGTTTAAGACGAAGCGCGGTCAGCCGTCGCTTAAAGTCAGCCGCTGGAAGATGCTTTCGAAGTCCCTTTTACCGATTCCAACCGAACATTTCGGCATCAAGGACGAGGAAAAGAAGCTGCGCGAGCGGGAGATCGATATCTTGCTCAACCCTGAGACGAGAGCGATGTTTGAACGACGCTCGAAATTTTGGAATTCGGTTCGCCAATTCCTCGCGACACGAGGCTTTCTGGAAGTTGAAACTCCGGTATTGGAAACTATGCCGGGGGGAGCCGACGCGCGGCCGTTCGTCACGCACCACAACGCGCTCGATATTGACGTCTATCTTCGCATCTCCGCAGGCGAGCTTTGGCAGAAGCGCCTCCTTATTGCAGGATTTCCGAAAGTATTCGAGATAGGCCGCATCTTCCGCAACGAAGGTCAGTCGCGCGAGCACCTGCAGGACTACACGCAATTGGAATCGTACGAGGCATTCAGCGACCTCAAGAAAGGCGGTGACTTCGTCAAAGAACTGTATCGACACATCGTGAAGGAGGTCTACGGCAAGTACTCCTTCGAGATTCATGGTCACACGGTGGATTTTGCGGAGGAGTGGGGCGTCGTCGATTTCTGCGCGGCCACTAAGAAGGAATTCGGTATCGACCCGCTTTCCTGCACCGAAGACGAGGCTATTCAAGCCGTCCGCGATGCCAAAATAGAAGTCGGGGAAAAACTCAACAAAGCCCGTGCTATCGACCACCTATGGAAGTCGATTCGCAAGACTATTTCCGGCCCCGCATTTCTCGTCGGCGTGCCGGTCTTTCTCGAGCCGCTGGCAAAGCGCTTCGCCGGCAATCCGGAGACCGTCGAGCGTTTGCAGGTCATAATCGCGGGAAGCGAGGTGGGAAAAGGCTTCAGCGAGCTCAACGACCCGCAAGACCAACGTGCTCGCTTTGAAGAACAGCAGAAGCTACGCGAAGCAGGGGACGACGAGGCGCAGCGGCTCGATCTCGACTACGTCCGTGCCATGGAATACGGCATGCCGCCCGCCTTCGGTTTCGGCGTTTCCGAGCGCCTCTTCGCCTTTCTCGAAAACAAACCCGCCCACGAAGCGCAGCTCTTTCCCTTGCTCCGGCCGAAGATGTAAGTAGACTGCTCCTATGCCCGGACCCCTATTGATATTCATCGCCGCCATCCTGTGGGGCTTGGACGGGATTCTCCGCCGCACCCTTTTCACCCTTCCGCCCATCACCATCGTTTTCTACGAACACCTCATCGGCGCAATACTTATCTTCCCGTTCTTCTGGCAGGCCTGGAAGACGCAGAAATTGACTCCGCGGGAGTGGAGCGCGATGGGTACCGTGGCTCTTTTCTCGGGAGTTATCGGCACACTTTTCTTCACCGCAGCTCTTCTCCAGGTCAACTTCATCCCGTTCTCTGTTGTATTCCTCATTCAAAAACTTCAGCCGATTTTCGCCATTCTCATGGGCGCCATCGTTCTCGGCGAACGTGTCTCTAAACGGTTCGCTCTCTGGGCGGGTCTCGCACTCGTCGCAGGATATTTCGTCACCTTCCCGAACGGCATGGTAAACACCGGTGCCAGTGGCGCGTATATCGCGGCCGCCGTCTACGCGTTTCTCGCCGCGGTGTGCTGGGGCTCCTCTACGTCGCTCTCACGCTACGTGTTGCTGCGTCACTCGAACACGTTCGTCACGGGATTGCGCTTCATGATTACCGTTCCCATCGCATTACTTTTTGTGTTTGGGCTTGGCGCACTGCCTTCGCTCGGCGCGATAAGCGGTATGCAGCTTGCGACGCTCGTGGCCATCGCATTCTCGACCGGTATGGTCGCACTGTGGGTCTACTACAAGGGCCTCTCCACGACGCCGGTCGCGATTTCAGCGATTGTTGAGCTTGCGTTCCCGATGACCGCCGTCCTCATCGACTTCTTCCTGTACGGCACCACGCTCGCCGCAAGCCAATACGTCGCCGCCGTCGTGCTCTTGTTCGCGATGTACCGGGTTTCTCGGCTTAGTTCCGCTTCGCCAACATCAACAACGTAGTCCTATGAAGACCGCTGTCTTTGGCGGGGGATGCTTTTGGTGTACGGAGGCTATTTTTCAAATGCTGAAGGGCGTGAACAAAGTGGAGTCGGGATATGCAGGCGGTTCGCGCGAAAATCCTTCATACGAGCAAGTCTCGAGCGGCAACACAGGGCACGCCGAGGTCATTCGCGTTACATATGACCCGGCAGTCATTACTTATGACGACTTGCTCACCGTGTTCTTCGGCTCGCACGACCCGACTACGCCGAATCGCCAGGGCGCAGATGTGGGTGAGCAATATCGCTCTGTGATTTTCTATGACACCGAGGAAGAAAAGGCAGTCGCTGAAAAAATAATCAAGGAAGTGGATGAAAGTCTCAAGGACGGCACACGCGTCGTCACGCAGGTACTCCCACTCGATAAATTCTTTCCGGCTGAGTCGTATCACCAGAACTATTTCAAATCCAACACTTCTGCTCCGTATTGCCAGGTTGTCATAGAGCCGAAAATAGAAAAGGTAAAAAAGCGTTTTGCCGAGCTCGTCAAACAGGATGAAGCGCACTGAATTTGAAAAGCTCGCCGCCGAAGGATTCGAACGCCTGCCGGCGTGGGTGCGCGAGAAAATAAAGAACGTCGCGCTGCTTGTAGAGGACGAGCCCTCAGATGAGGACCGTGAAATGCAGGGACTCTCCGACGACGAAACACTTCTTGGTTTGTATAAAGGCATTCCGCTCACAGAGCGAGGGGAAAATTATGGCGTCGGCGCCACGATGCCCGACACTATTACCCTGTACCAATTTCCGATAGAGGACGCGGCGGAGGAAGACAAGAAGGACGTCCGGGATGTCATTGCCGAGACCATTTGGCACGAATTTGCGCACCATTTCGGCATGGATGAGGGGGAGGTTCAGGCTCGGGAGCGACAACGGGAAGGCCTTTAGGGTCAGGTATTTTTCTGCAGAAAAATCCTTCCCGCTCGCGCCGTCGCGCTCCGCAAGACCCTAAAAACCTTCCCGCCGCCGCTCCCTCTCCATGGTATAGTGGTTGGTAAATATGGCTAAGCTGTCGGAAATACTACGCTCCCGCGGCTACGTATACCAGCATTCGTCGGAAAAACTTGAAGAAATTGCAGACGGGCCGAAGCGGACGGTGTACCTGGGTATCGATCCCACGGCCGACTCCATCCATGCCGGGAATTTGGCCGTCTATATGCTTTTGCGTCGCTTTGCCGATGCCGGTCACAAGGTCATTTTGCTTGTCGGCGGCGGCACAGGGCTCATCGGTGACCCTAAGCCGGATGCCGAGCGGACGCTCGCCGACACGGCAACGATTGAGGCGCGCTCCGAGAAACTCAAAGCGCAGGCGGAGAAATTGCTCGGAGGTATTAAAGTAGAAATGGTCAACAACGCTGATTGGCTGGCAAAACAAAATCTCATCGAGTTTCTTCGCGATATCGGCAAGCACTTTACGGTCAACGCACTCATCAAGAAGGATGCGATAAGCGCGCGCATGAAAAGCGAGGACGGTATTTCATACGCAGAATTCTCATACCCGCTCTTGCAAGCCTACGACTACTGGCACCTCAATAGGGAATACGGCTGCGACGTGCAAATCGGCGCCTCTGACCAGTGGGGAAATATCGTCGCGGGTGTGGACCTCATTCGACGAAAAGAAAACAAGACAGTCTACGCGCTCACTATGCCCCTCATCACCGACAAGGCGACCGGAAAAAAGTTCGGCAAGACCGAAGGCAACGCTGTGTGGCTCGACTCCGCATTGACCACGCCGTATGAGTTCTATCAGTTTTGGCTGAACACAAGCGACGAAAACGCGGAGAGCTATCTCAATCTCTTTACGCTACTGTCCGAAATGGAAATCCCTGCGGTCATGGAATTGCATAAGCGCGACCCAAAGGAGCGCCACGCGCAAAAAACTCTTGCGCGAGAAGTAACGACGCTTGTCCATGGTGCGGACGAAGCGACTAACGCGGAAAAAATTTCCGATGCGCTATTCGGCCAGGGCGACATTTCAGAGCTCGATGCCGCTTCACTCGGCATTCTCAGGAAGGCTGCGCCTTCATACGAAATTAAAGTAGGCGCAAGTATTATTGATGCACTTGTGGGCGCACAGCTCGCAAGTTCCAAGAGAGAGGCGCGCCAATTTCTCGCGGACAAAGCGGTTAATTTGAACGGAGAAACTACCACCGATGAGAAGCGGAAGCTTCAAGCGGCGGATTTTCATAAAGGTATCGCGCTTCTAAAGCGCGGCAAAAAGAGTGTCTGCGTGTTGACACTTGCATAATCCTGTTGTCGTCGTATAATATTCGACAGCGTGCGATAAGGAGGCGTCTGTAACGAGTACGTACGCGGTGTCAACCCCAACATCGTAGGAAATGGAGAACTGGAAATGCCACTACCCAACCATACTCGTATTGGCGGCATTAGTGCCGAGGATCGTGCCGCGGTTCGCTGTGCTGACGCTACCCATCCGCTGTTTGTTGTAAACCCCGATCCACGTCAATCTGTGGGCGGCGCGAGACGGCTTCAGCTCTGGTGCCCGCACTGCAGCGGAATCGCAAGTGGCGCGGGTCAGCAGCTGCAATCCGGCAACAACAACCAACAGCAGGGCGACCAGTCGGTCAACAAAGGCGGGCTGGATCGCGCGCCCGGCGAGCAGCAAGTGTTCGAGGGCGACAATCCGGCCGGAACCGTCCAGGCTAAAGCCTAGAGGTGCATCGACGGTCTCAGCTGAACCGTTTTGCACTCTCAGCCGGCGTCCCTCGGGACGCCGGCAACCTTTTTTATATGAGTTCAATCCTGTAGAGTAGCTGGATGTCCGGTTTTAAACTCAAATCAGAATATACCCCGGCGGGGGACCAGCCGAAGGCTATCGCGGCGCTTGCTGCGGGGCTGGAGGAGGGGAAGCGCGATCAGACCTTGCTCGGTGTCACCGGCTCTGGGAAAACGTTCACAGTGGCAAATGTCATTCAGAAATGGCAAAAGCCGACGCTGGTCATTGCACACAACAAAACGCTCGCCGCGCAGCTGGCGGCCGAGTACCGGGATTTCTTTCCCGATGCCGCCGTCCATTATTTCGTCTCCTATTACGACTACTACCAGCCCGAAGCCTACGTGGCCGTATCAGATACGTATATCGAGAAAGAAGCGCAGATCAACGAGGACATTGAGCGCTTGCGCCACGCGACCGCTCAGGCGCTTCTCACACGAAGCGACGTTATCGTCGTCGCGTCCGTCTCCTGTATTTACGGC
>CALRIB010000050.1 GCA_943359705.1 Candidatus Nomurabacteria bacterium
CTCCTCATCGACTGGCTCCTCTGGTACAACACGGAACGACCGCACCAGTCTCTTGGAATGCTCTCTCCACTGCGGTATATTGTCCGGGACTTAACAGCACACCAGTGCCAAATGTGGTGGACTCGTACATTTCATTGACACTTCAGGCACTTTTGGATATATTCTTGCGACGTTCGTTCTCGTTAGCCGTGAGCAAACAAAGACCTACCGGTCTGCTTTTGTTTATGCTGATGAGAATGACGTGTGCCCATCCCCAATCACCAGAGAGGTGAACGTGAACTCGATTGACACAAAAGCTTTGCAACGTACGTGGGAACGACTTCCACGCATCGCACGCTCGGAAGAACGGCGACCGATAAGCGGCCCGTACCAGGTGCAGCAGAGCGCATTGATTGTCATCATCGACGCAGCAAAGAGACGCGATGAAGGCAACGGCGGAGCGAACAACGCTCCCGCCCCATGAGTTAACGCCAGGGAGGAGCAGGGAGATCTGATAATCCCTGCCACAAGAGCGGTCGGTGCAATTGCACCGGCCGCTCCCAACTTTTATGCAAACAACCGAATGATGTCGTGATACGTGACCGTAATCATGAGAAGTACGATAAGTGCGACACCGATTGCGTTCAATATATGAACGGCGAGACGCGGTGCCCCACGACGGAAGACAGCTTCAATGCCGAGCAGGAATAAGCGACCGCCGTCGAGCGCCGGGACCGGAATGAGATTGATGATAGCGAGGTTGACCGAGATAAATGCTGCGAGTGCGAGGACGTTGCCGAAACCGTTCTGCGACGCCTCACCCACGACCTGTACAAGTCCGAGCGGTCCGACGACATCCGAAAAATTCGGCGCACCATGCAGCGCGCGATCGAGAATGGTCCACAAGCCCTGGAGGATGGTGACGAACGCGCCCTTCGTCGCGTTAATCGCGCCTAACGCGGCACTTCCCCACGGCAGTGATTCGTTGGTCACAAGGACAAGCGCAACGCCGAGCGCAGGCCGACCCGCCTCATCCGGCACCACGCCGTGCGCGGGAATGATTTCTGAAGTGGTGGTGGCGCCCGCGTGGAAATACGTGACTTCGAGCGCTTTGCCGCCGCGTGTTTTTATAAAATCAGACACAGAGTCCGGAGAAAGCGTGGCCGCGCTGACGTGCGAAGGGTCTTGCACCGCAAGTATTCGGTCGCCCGCCACCATTCCCGCGGCGTCCGCGGGAGAGCCGGGCACCACATCGGCCACCATGAGACGTGCCGACTTTGCCTCCGATGGTGAATCAACGACCCGCGGAATGCCTACGTGAAGGGCGCAGGTAAAAAGGAACCACCCCATCGCGAGATTGGCGGTGACTCCCGCCACGAGTATCAGTGCCTGCTTCCAGCGACGTGCCTCCATAAGCGACCCTTTTCCGCGCTGCCCTTCCCCCTCGTCTCCGAACAAGCGGACGAAGCCGCCGAACGGTATCCAATTGAGCGTATACTCCGTGCCGCCCCAAATACCGAAAGAGAACGCCCGCGGCGGATAACCGACGCCGAATTCTTCGACTTTCACTCCAAATAATTTTGCGGCGACAAAGTGCCCGAGCTCATGCGCCACAATAAGCACGACGAGAATACCGACAACCAGGAGCGCCGTTAGCATAGTGCGTAGTTAGTAGAGCGTAGTGCGTAGGGAAAAATCATAGCGTCATCTTGTTCAACATCCGCAGTACCTCTAAAAGTAACACACTTACCTCCGAGTGTTTTTTAAAGTCACCGTACTCCAGCCGTCGCGACAATTCTACCTGCGTCTCGAGCTCAGAGGCCGAACCATACGCGATAACAAAAAAATGCCGCAGGTCTTTCCCCCGCCTCCGACTTCCTTCAGCGATGTTCGATGGAACGGATACGGCGGCTCTGCGCATCTGTGAAGTTAGTGCGAACTGTTCTTCTTTCGGAAAGTCTCGTGTTAGGGCATATACGAGTACGACCAAGTTCATCGACTTTTGCCAAACGATAAGATCGCGATAGTCGGCCATGCATTTCTACGCACTGTGCACTGTGCACTACGCACTCATTTCCGCCTCTTTTGAGTCGAACGCCTTCTCCAATTCCTCGTTGGTTTTGTCGACTCGCTTCTGCAAGTCTTCACCGAAACGGAATTTGTCATCTTTGTTTATCTCACTGTTCTTCTCCTTGGCTTCAATATCTTTCTTCGTTTCGTCGCGCCCCACGCGAACGGTCGTGCGCGCTTCTTCGAGCTTCGCTTTTGCGAGTTTTATCATTTGCTGACGGCGTTCGGCGGAGAGTTCGGGGAATGTAACGCGCAGGCCGGAAGAATCGGCCGCAGTGCCCACACCAAGATTAGCGGCTACCACAGCGCGCTCAATATCTTTTGCCAGTGATGCGTCAAAGGGAGTGACACGCAGCGTGCGCGCATCTTCCACACCAACAGTCGCTACCTGCTTGAGCGGCATCATCCCGCCATACGCGGCAACGGAAACGCCGTCCAGAATTGCGGGCGTAGCCCGTCCGGTGCGCAGTCCGCGGTATTCCTTGGCGAGCCATTCCTTAGTTGCTGCCGCTTTCGTGTCGAACGCTTTGAAATCGTAGTTGGCCATAGCGCATCAGTATATCAAATGACTAATTGTGCGGTACCAGCAGTGCCACTTGCTCCAAAAGCGGCTTCACCAACGCTCCTTTATCGGTGATGTACTTGCGAGCGCGGTACACAGGCTCAAGGCCGTCCGGTTTTTTGGCGAGAGAGCGTTCGAGTGCGGCGAGGAAGGAGAGAATGGCTCCCACATCGCGCTTGTCATCCTCACCCTTTTCCAAAAGCGGCTTCAACATATCGAGTCGCTTCTGCGGCTGCGCCGCGAGGAAGGCTTTGGCGTCAACGAGACCGGCAGCTTTCTTGACCTCTTCAAGCACAAGCGTTTGCGTGCGTGAACGAAACGTAGGAAGCAGGGTCTCGGGTGCGGGAAGAATGAATACAAAAAGCGCATCGGCCGGTGGCTCTTCGAGCGTCTTCAAAAGCGCGTTCTGTGCTTCTCTATTGATATCAGGAGTCGTAACAACGAAGACGCGACGCTTCCCCAAGGCCGGTCGGAGACCGGCGCGCTCCCGCAGCTCCCGCGCCTCATCGACACCAAAGTGTTGGTAGGTGCGCACATACACGTCCGCATTCCCCGTTGTCTCTATCCCAGCCTCTTCCAATATAGCCAGTACAGCCGGTATCGAATCCGCATTTCCCGCCACCAGCTGCGTATTCCCCACGAGTGACGTCTTCATCACTTGATTATAACAATAGAGAGTTATACTCTCCCCATCCATGAAAGACCCGTATCACATTTGGAAAACGGCACTCTCCGTAACGCGCGGCATCGGCTCCCCTACCTCGCTCGTCATCCACACCTTCCTTTTCATCGGATGTTTCCTTGCGGTTCACTACAACTACGTACCGTTCGAAGAAATGCTGCTTGTCCTCACCACCATCGTCTCGCTCGAGGCCATCTATCTTTCGATATTCATCCAGATGACCATCAACTACACCACTCACGAACTCCGCGAGGTCGGTGAAGACATTGAGGAACTGCAAGAAAACGTAGAGGAAATTAGTGAGGACGTCGGAGAAATTCAGGAAGACGTCGGCGAGCTGCAAGAAGACGTGGAGGAAATTAGCGAGGACGTGGAAGAAATGACGGAAGAAGGAGAAACGGAGGAAGCTGAAGAAGACGTCCGCAAAGCCGAGCAACGCAAAACCCTCACCGACATTCAAACCGACCTCCGCCGCCTCATGCAAGATATCTCCAAACTCCAACAGACTGCCCCGAAAGAAACTCCACCGACCAAGCAAATATAAAAAAAGAAAAGCCGCCGCACGAATGCGACGGCCTCGGGCAAGTCTCAGTGACAGCCCTAACTCAGGTACAACAAGTTGGTTTCCAAAGCGGAGTGGTTGCGCTACGCGCGAATGCCCCACTGCCGGGGGCGCGGGCGTGCAGGTTCGCTCGCTTGAGGCGCAGCGACCCGTTTCGGCCAGATGTAATACGCGACCGCGAGGTACAGCATTGGCATTGCGTATAAGGACGCGAAGACGAGCACGAAGAACATGCCCACCGCAGCGTCCGCAGCGTTATCGTGCGTCGCAACGATCTTGAACAGCGAACGCCACCTCTCCGGCATAGCAGACTGGTAAACAAGGTAGTGCTCGTTCATCAGCGAGAACCAGACGATCGACGTCGCGAGTGCCGCGCGCCAGCGATCCGGCATGGCCGAGATCAACAGGTGAACGAAGTTCAAGGGCTTAAGAATATCCATCAAGAGAGCCTTCATGGCGTGTCTCCGTTGGCGGCAGGATTGCCGCATTCATTCCACTCTCGCAATTATAGCACTAAAATATACAAAGTCAATACCTACTCCTTGGCTTAACGCTTGGTGATTATCGCCTTTTTGTATGCGTCGAGGTGCTTGAGAGCTTCGCCGGTGCCTTTGGCCACGCAGAAGGGGGCGTCTTTGCCGAGGCGGGCTTTGACCCCCGTGCGGCGAAAAACGAGTTCGGGTAGATTGCGCAGGAGCGATGAGCCGCCGGTCATGGTGATGCCGTTGTCGATGATGTCGGCCGCGAGTTCGGGTGGAGTTTCCTGCAACACGTCTTTCATCGCGTTGACCATGGTGCGGAGTTCCCTGCCGATGGCACGCACCACCTCGTTGGTGCCGAGTTCGATAGAACGCGGAAGGCCGGTGAGATGATCGCGACCCTTGATGGTCATCTGCAATTCTTCGTCCATCGGCACCGCCGAGCCGATTTGAATTTTTATTTCCTCGGCCATTGAGTCGCCCACGGAAAGATTGAAATTTTTACGAATGTAATCGGCGATGGCGCGGTCAATGGCGTTGCCCGCGCATTTTACCGAAGTGGACGCGACGATGCCGCCGAGCGAGATGACCGCCACGTCTGTCGTGCCGCCTCCGATGTCTACAATCATGTGACCCCGTGCTTCGTGGATGGGAATGCCGGCGCCGATGGCGGCAAGAATCGGCTCTTTGACCACATACGCTTCGCGCGCGCCGGCTTTGGTGGCGGCTTCCACCACAGCGCGACGCTCGGTAGAGGTGACGCCCGCAGGCACGGAAATCATAACTTCCGGGCGAAAGAGATTCCACTTGCCGAGTGCCTTTCGGATGTAGTAGCGCAGCATCGCTTCGGTGACTCGATAGTCGGCAATCACGCCGTCTTTCATCGGGCGGTACGCGATTATTTCGTCGGGTGTGCGGCCTACCATTTCCTTGGCCTCGTTCCCGATGGCGAGTATTTTGTTGTCGCGCACCGACACGGCGACGACCGATGGTTCATTTAAAACGATGCCGCGGCCCGGCACGAAGACGAGAACAGTGGTGGTGCCGAGGTCGATGCCGAGTTTGGGAGAAAAGGAGAATGCCATGGCTGGCTATTGTATGTTCTTTCGGGAGGTCGGGCAATTGAAATTTGACCGGATAAGTGAGGAGGTGTAGGTTCAAGCGAGAATCCTCGTTGGTCCTCGCCTGGAGTGGGGATTAAAAACGAGGGTACCCGGCCGCCATCCCGGCGGCCTCAGCCCAAGGCGACTCCTCCCCTCGCCCGGCTGGTTTGGCGCGCCGCTCCCTCGGCGCGCCATTCCCTTTTTTGATGCTACGAATTGTCCTTTTCGTGCTTCTTCGGATCGAGCTCCCACCAGAATTTCTTTGAGAAATTTTGAGAATCGCTACAGACGCGCTTCAAATAGTAGAGGTCTTTGGTGGGGATGTTCTCGAGTATCTTCCCCATCCGCCCCATCGTTATCGGTATCAAGCCGTCGCGCGCGCGGGTCACATTGAGCATCGTGCAGAAGTAGCGCATCAGCTCCCCCCGCTCGGTGATACGAGTCTTGGCCGCGGAGCGTTTGAT
>CALRIB010000051.1 GCA_943359705.1 Candidatus Nomurabacteria bacterium
AGCGGAGACACTGGCCGTTTGACCGAGGACAACGCTCTGCGCTGCCGGTGCGCATGCGAGTGCACCCGTTGTTGCCGGTGCTACGACCGTAAAGTTACAAGCAGCCGAGAGACCTGCGCTTGAGACCGTGACGGTGTAGTTGCCTGCAGCCGGATAACTGACCGCGAACTGCGTACCTACCGCGTTTGTGATGTTGAGGTTCGTACCTGACCAGACGTAGGTGCCGTTGCCGCCGGTTGCGGTGAGAACGATGGCCTGATTCTGGTTGACGGTAGCTGTCGGTGACGTACAGACGAGCGGAGTAACTGTCTGCGCGAAGCTAATCGCGCCGAGGCTCATCCCCATGACCGCGATACCGGTAACGATGGAGACGAACTGGTATTTGTGACTTGTTTTCATAGTTTTAATGTTTTATTAGGTTCTAATGTTTCGACCTTTTGAATGGGCCCCGTGCATAAGACGAGGTAAACCTATTCAACTTACCCGCGGAGTTTCGCATAGGGTCAATGTGTTCTTAATGAAGACGATGCGGTCTCGTCTCCGACAATCTCAACGAATATGAGGCGCTATTTTTTTCGTTCAAACGAGACCTCCTGCGGCCCGGCGGCGTATGCGGCCACTTGGTATGCCTGGAACGCGAACGTGACTTTTTCGGCGCTCACCGTAAAGGCGGAATAATTTTCCGGTTTCGGATCGGTACCTTCGGGGAATTGGAAGCCGTCGTGAAGCTCGGTCTTCAACACTTCTTTCGATTTCGCGGCCACGTCCTCGAGTGATTGGTCTATGAGCGTCAGTGCATCCTCGAGCGATAGAGCTTTGCCTGTCGTGCGGTCGAAATTGAGACCCACAATGATGGAGTTGGGGTGCGCACCGCCGGTGTATTCCGAGTAGATGAGTTTGGCTGACACGATATCTGAGCCGATATACGCGGAATCAAAAATGCTGATGAACTCGTTTTTCGCCGAGGTCATAAGCGGACCCGCCGCGTCCTGCTTGAATTGTGCAATCGCATCGTCAACGGATTTTTTTATCGTCGCATCAATAGCCGGTATGCCGAACTGCGGATACGTGGCGCGGACAGAGTACGTGTCGGTCTCGTCGTAGACGGTCGGTGATTGTATGGCCACGCCGGGCCCGGTCGACACAGGAGTGTTGGTACCGATGTTTTTCGCGATAACAAATCCGATGACGAGTCCGGCTACAAGCATTCCGACGTAGAGACTGCGATTCATTGACCGAGTATACCCTGCCTACCGGCAGGCAGGCAAAAGCGCCTCACACTTCCCCCAAAAACGGGATGGGCAGACGCCTGCGGCTCGTCTCGCCTTTGAACAATTGGCGAACACGCGCGGGCGCATCGCCCCGCTCGCCGAGATGCGCGCCGAATCTCATCGCTTGAAAACTTGAGCCTAAGAAAACGGCGTGCTTGCCGTAGCGCGCCGAGAGCGCATCGACCGATTCAAATATTTTCCGTATTCCTTCGGTCTTTAAGACGCCGCCGAAGAGGTCGAGCTGCGCACTCTTCGCATCCTGCAGTTTCAAAAGCGAAATGCCCGTCGCGCGATAGAGTACGCCCGGCTTGAAGACGCGCGGAAAATATTCTCTCACCATCTTGAGGACGTCGTGCGGTACCGAAGTCGCATGAGAAAGTTTGAGTTCAAGCCCGTGGTAGCGAAAATCCTGCGTCTTGAGAAAGAATGCTATCTCTGCCGTCGCAAGGTTCCACCGGCGCGCTTTGATGCAGGCGTTCTCGATATTCTTTGAGAGCTGCGAAAAAACGAAGTCTGGGTCGCACGAGGGCGGCGTGAAGGTCTTTGTCTTTTGTATCGACTGATATGTTGTACGCCCTTTGTCGAGCTCGAACACCACAACGCCGTTCAACTCTCTCCAGAGTTCAACGTAGGGTTTCGACAGATTCGCGACGACCCACTGCTCATTCTTATTGACCAGTTCGAGCGCGGTGCGCACACCGAGTTTTTCGAGGTACGCGGCCGTGTTCCCGCCTATTCCCCACAGTTTGACGCACGGCGTTTTTGCGAGATAGGTATGCGCGTCCCCAAGCGGAATGACGGTGAAACCTGCGGGCTTTTGCCATTTCGACCCGACTTTCGCCAAGACCTTCGTCGCCGAGAGCCCCATGCTAAAGGTAATGTCGAGCTCGCGCTCCAAGTCGCGCTTGATGGCGCGCGCGATGTCGGCGTATCCCATGTGGTGCATGCGCCGCAGACCGGTAAGGTCGGCAAAACACTCATCTATTGAGTATTCCTCCACCGCGGGAGTGTAGCGCCGCACGATTTCGTACATACGATTGGAGTAGAGACTATAGGTCTCATAGTCTGACGGAAGAACGATGGCGTCGGGGCATGCCTTGAGCGCATCGGACAATCTCACGCCGCGCTTCACACCGCGACGTTTGGCCTCGTACGTGCATGCGGAAACGATGCCACGCTCTTTACCGGTGATGACGGGCTTGCCGCGGAGTTTCGGATTCTTCGCCACCTCGCACGACGCAAAAAAAGAATCCCCGTCGATGTGGAGTATCGCTCTGGGGAACGACCGGGGTTCATTCCAGGCCATACTTAATACTTGCGGACTACGGCAGTGACAACGGCCTCAACGCGGAACGACTCTCCGGGATAAATGGGTTGGTATTTTTTGTTGGCCGGTTCGAGGAAATATTTCTCACCATTCTTTCGTAAGTATTTCATCGTGTATTCGTTGTCGATGCTCGCGATGACGATTTGCCCCGGCTTGTATGAAGCCTTCCGCTCGACGACAACCATATCCCCCGGCCTGATGCCGGCGTCTATCATGGAATCGCCTTTTACTTTCAAAATGTAACTCGACTCTTTGTTGGGTATAAGGTATTCGTCAAAATCCAACACATCGAGCAGCTCTTCCTCCGCGGCTGAAGGAAATCCCGCCTCCACCACTCCCAAGAGGCGCGCGCCACCGAGATTCCCCGGAATGATGCGCGTTCCGTCTTTGCGCACCGCTCCCTGCTCGACCAACTTGCCGAGCCGATAGTGCACCGCACTTTTTGTGCGGTAGTTCCAAATGCTCATGAGCTCCGAAAAGGAAGGCATGCGCTTCTTTTGCGCATAGAATTTTGAGAGTTCGTTCCGGAAATCCATTCCTCCAGTGTATAGAACGTTCGTTCTATATGCAAGTGCGCATAAAGTATCACGCCCTATGCGAATCGCGCGTTATGATGTGGGTATGAGGCGCGTCCTACGCTCCTTCCTGAGGCCGGTGGTGCTAGCCATCGCAGCGAGTTTTGTGCTCGGTTTTTTTGCGCATGCGTTCCTCGGCCTAGCGAACACCTCGGTCGCGAGCGCGTCACTCTACGAACCGACGCTTAGGGAAACCGGAAAATACAAACTCGTCACTCCCCTTCTTGCCTGCGGCAATCCTGACGACTCGAAAAATTTCCAAGAATACAAGGACCTTGAGACAACACTACGGGCGATGGTGGATTCCGAGAAAAAAGCGGGCCATGCGACTGACATTTCTATTTACTTCCGCGGCCTGCAGGGTAAATGGCTGAGTGTGAACGAGGACGTGAAGTACACCCCCGCCTCGCTCCTCAAAGTGCCGCTCATGATCGCCTATTTCAAAGCCCGCGAATCAAACCCCGCTCTATTTTCCACAAAACTGTACTACGACGGAGTCGTCGACCTTAACTCCGCCGAGGTCTTCAGGCCCGATCATTCCATGAGCCCGGGCTGGTACTCCGTCGAGGATCTTATCAAACGGATGATCATCGAATCGGGCAACAACGCGACCAATCTTTTGTATCAACATATCGACGAAAAGACGCTCAACGAAGTGTTTACCGACCTCGGTCTTCCGCCACCGCCCACCAACAAACCGGCCGAGAATTACATTTCCGCGCGGTCGTACAATTACTTTTTCCGCGTTCTTATAAATGCAACCTACCTTTCACCCGACGATTCCGAACAAGCGCTCGAGATACTCACGCAGTCGAAATTTGAGGACGGCTTGCGCGCCGGCGTACCGGATACCGTATCGGTGGCTGATAAGTTCGGCGAACGCTCTCTCTTCGACCAGAACGGCACCGTGCTTGACCGCGAATTACATGATTGCGGCATTATCTTTGGGGAGAAACAACGCTACCAACTCTGCGTTATGACACGCGGCCAAGACTTTACCGACCTCGAACATGTGATTCAAGCCATCAGCAAAACCGTCTACGACCAGCTGCAAAACGTCGAATAATTAAGCGCGCTCGCTTACAAATCGACGAACGGCTTCCGCGTCCGCATCGAGCACTTCGACACGCTCGGGCTCTTCGGAAAGTACGCCGTACCGAGTCGGCAACTCAGGCTCTTGCCCTATGGCCTCGCGGATAGTTTCTGCGAATTTCGCCGGCTGCGCGGTCTCAAGACAGACGAGAGGCACCCCCGCCTCGCGAACTGTGAGGCCTGTCGTTACACCGTCTGCCGTGTGCGGGTCAATGAGGACATTATATTTCTTATCTACCGAACGGATGGTGGCGAGTCTGTCTGAGTGCGCCGATGAGCCGGCGAGGAATCCGTCCCCCTTCACCCGCTCGAGTTCTTCCTTCGAAATCGTGAATGAACCGGTGCTTGCGAGAGAGCTCCACAATTCTTTCATCCGCACTGCATCGCGCGCTACAAGCTCGAATACATAGCGCTCAAAATTGGACGCTTTGGAAATATCCATCGAGGGCGAGGACGTAATCGCAACATCCTTGCGCGGGCGGTACGTGCCGCTCTTAAAAAATTCTTCGAGGATGTTGTTCTCATTGGTGGCGACGATGAGATTTTTGACCGGCAAGCCCATGCGCTTCGCTATGTATCCGGCGAGGATATCGCCGAAATTGCCTGAGGGCACTGAGAAAGAAACTTGTTCGTCATTCGTTTTCGTCACATGCACATACGCCCAGAAGTAGTAGACCGTTTGCGCCGCGATACGCGCCCAGTTGATGGAGTTCACCACGCCGAGTTTGTACTTCTTCTTGAATTCAGCGTCTTCGTTGAGTGCTTTCACGATATCCTGGCAATCGTCAAACGTGCCACGCACCGCGATATTGAAGATATTTTGGTCTTGCAGCGAGTACATCTGCTTACGCTGGAAGGGGCTCATCCGGCCAAAGGGAGAGAGCATAAAGACCTTTATCCCCCGCCGCCCGCGCATGGCATATTCAGCAGCACTCCCGGTGTCGCCCGACGTTGCGCCGAGAATGTTGAGCTCGGCATTATCCTTGGCGAGCGCATATTCAAAAAGACGGCCGAGCAATTGCAGCGCAATATCCTTGAAAGCGAGCGTGGGCCCTTCTGAAAGGCCGAGAATGTACAAACCGTCTTCCAACTTCTTGAGCGGCACAATTTCATCTGTCCCAAAGATTTCTTTGGTATATGTTTCGTTCACCATTCTTCGCAAATCCTCCGCGGGGATGTCGTCAATAAATTTCGAAAGTATCGCGTAAGCAAGCTCGGGATAGGTCATCGTCCGCATCGCGTCCAACTCGCGAGGTTTAACCTGCGGGTATTCTTCCGGCACATACAATCCCCCATCCGCAGCCAAACCCTCAAGCAAAATCTCCGAAAAAGTCTTTGCCGCCGATTTCCCGCGTGTCGAGATGTATCGCATGATTTCGATAGTACTCTTTTATTTGACTTTACTCCATCCGGTGAACATAGTTCTCATAGTCATCGCAGTGTGAAAGGAAAGAGCATGTTCAACCTGCAAAATTGGTTGGCCGAGCAAATGCGACGTCCCGCAATTCGTAACGTGGGCGCTCCGGTCGCTATCGAATGGCTCTCTGCTCAACTCGACTGGTACATG
>CALRIB010000052.1 GCA_943359705.1 Candidatus Nomurabacteria bacterium
TTCTCTTCATCAGTCTCTCCAACATTTGGCGCTTGCCGCAGGGCAAGCGATTCAACAACTCCTCTAAGGAGTTCCAATACACTACGCTTCTTTAAAACGAAGCTCAAGTTCTCTTATCAAACATAAAAAGAAGACGGCGAGGTCGGGAATCGAATCCCGAACTCGCCGTTGGCGCATGTGTGCAGTGTGTGCCCTTGTGGGCGCGGATTCTAAGCGGTGCGGATATAATCCTTGGCCGCAGCCGCCTCCCGCTCAGATTGGTCGAGCTTGTACTTCGTGATATCTCCGCTGGAGATGATCCCGCACAGCGCAAACTTCTCGTCGACAATCGGAACGTGGCGGAACTTCCGTCCGCTCGTCAGTTCTTCGAGGTCGTTGACGCTAGTGTTGAGAGGCCGCGTCACCACGTCCTTCGTCATGTACTCGCTTACCAGTTGATGCAGAGCCTTGTCGCTCTTCCTGGCGACTGCTCGGAGCAAATCGCGTTCGGTGAAGATACCGAGGACGCGACGACCGGCGCCGGTGATGACAACTGAGCCGATTTTGAGCTCCGTCATCTGCTGCGCGGCGAGCAAAAGCGTTGCGTTCCCCGGAATTGTGGCGACATCGCTACCTTTGATGGCAAGGATCAATTTCGCAGTCATGGGCGTGAGCCCTCCCTAGTGAATGTGCAGTTTTCGCCGTCGGATGACAGCGGGGAAAGTCTTGCACGCGGCGTGAATCTTGTCTATTGAAGCGCTTCGAAGCGTTTTTCGATGATACTCCAGTTCAAGTTTTTGAAAAATGCGTCGATGTATTTGCCTTTGCCCTGGGCACCGTAGTCGAGGATGAATGCGTGCTCCCACACGTCGAGCGCGAGGATGATGGGGAGGGTAGCGAAGTGGCCTTGGTGCTGTTCGCCGCTGAAGCCGATGAGGAAAGACTTGGCCTCGGTGTCGTAGTAGAGAATCGCCCATCCCGGTCCGCGCATTTTGGCGACATTTGTGACGACATTTTTTACCATATCCGCTCCGCCCTCGCTCTCAAATGCCGTTGCGAGTTTGCCTTTTGCATCCAATTCTTTTGCGCCGCCCTCAAACTGCGGGAAGTAGTGTTCGTGCAGCCGCATGCCGCCGAATTCAAACGAGCGGCGACGCACCAGCTCTGCGAGTGCGTGCGCATTCTTCTCGGGGTCTTTCATGAGGTCTTCGAGCGCAGCTGAAATTGCGTTGAAATTTTTGACGTACCCTTCGTAGAGGCCGATATGCTCGGTCATCGTCTTTTCCGAAATTCCATCAACAGTCGGGATGTTGAATTTCTTTGCTTGGTAGGTGGTGAACATGTTAGAGATTCTTAGTGAGTAAAACGAACTTAGAAGGTCTTACACCCGTCACTTTCTTGAATGCTTAGAAAGTGCCGGGTCAAGAATCTGTAATTCGCTGCGCTCATAACAGATTCTACGAGTATACACCGAGGTTAATGAAGGTAGAATGATATTTCCATGCGACGGAGCGTACAGATAAAAAGCATCGCAATTCTCGCCCTTTTCCTACTCACAATGGGCATTTGGTATGCGGCGCTTCGCGAAGATCGGCACGGCATCCTCACGGTGTCTTTCCTCGATATCGGCCAGGGCGACTCAATATATATAGAAGCGCCGAGCGGGCGACAGGTACTGATTGACGGCGGCTCCGATTCATCCGTGATACGCCGACTGTCGCAAGTGATGCCTTTTTGGGATCGTTCAATAGACGTGGTTGTCGGCACGCATCCGGACGCCGACCACATCGGCGGACTGGTGGATGTATTGCCGCGCTACTCCGTAGGCATGGTGGTGCAATCGAGCGTGCAGGGGAGTACGGCGACATGGAAAACATTTGAAAGAGAAATTTCCGAAGAAGGTGCGCAGGTTGTGATTGCAAAACGCGGACAAATAATTGATTTAGGCGAAGGGGCATATTTGGAAGTTCTATTTCCCGACCGCGATGTGCCAAAAGTTGAAACCAATACCGGCTGCGTCGTTACGCGGCTCGTGTACGGAGCGACCTCCTTTCTCTTACCGTGCGATACCACACAGGCGGTCGAGAAATATATTGTTGGTCTTGACGGAGCCGCTCTTAAATCAAACGTTTTAAAAGCGGCGCACCATGGTTCAAAAACATCTTCGGCGCCTCTCTTTGTCGGATTTACTCAACCCGAATACGGTGTTATCTCTCGCGGCTGTAACAATTCGTACGGCCATCCTAATCAAGAAACACTCGATACCTTCGCACGCTTCGATATTCCTATTTCGGATACTTGCAAAGACGGCACGATTACGTTCGTGTCCGACGGGAAAACAGTTACGAAACGTTAGACAAGTCCGGCTTTCTGGAGCGTGATGAATGCTCCGCGCTTTTTCATTGTTTTGAGGCCTTTGGCTGAAACCGTGATCGTCACTTTCCTGTTAAGTTCAGGAATGAAAATCGTTTTCTTCTGGAGATTGACCTGGCGGCGGCGTTTGCCGGTAGGGTTGAACTTGGTCGCACGCGTGCGGTTGGAGTACCCCCCGCCGACCTGGGATTTCTTGCCTGTGATGTCGCACTCTCGAGCCATAATGAGCGTGCAATGTAGCACGCTCAAATGTAAAATGCAAAAACCAAAATGCAAACTGACAAAGACAAATTTAAAAAGGAATTCATAGCTCGACTTGTCGCGCTGACCGTTCGAGTTTTACGATTTGCGACCAAGCTTCGGCAAGACAAAAATCTCTGGGCTGTTGCTGATCAACTCATTCGTTGTACCGGTTCTGTCGGCGCGAATGTTGTAGAAGCGAAAGGTTCGCCAAGTACTCGAGACTACACGCGCTTCTTCGAGATCGCCCTGAAGTCGGCGAATGAGACGAAGTACTGGTTGGTCGTCATTCGCGAATATTCAACGGAGCTCAGAGACGAAGCGAATTCCATTCTCGACGAAGCCGACCAAGTGGGAAAGATAATCGGCTCCAGCGTTTTGACACTCAAAGGCAAGAGATAGTTCATTTCTGCTTTTACACTACATTTTGCACTTTGGATTTTGCATTCTGGTATAGTTCCTCTATGCAGATTGAGTACTTCATCATTCTTATCTTCTCCATCATTCTCCACGAAGTCGCGCACGGCTACATGGCCGACAAGCTGGGCGACCCGACGGCACGCTATGCGGGAAGGCTGACGCTCAATCCGATTCCGCACATTGATATGGTCGGCTCCATTATCGTGCCGCTTCTTTCTGTGCTCTCGCCCGGCAGTTTCCTTTTTGGCTGGGCCAAGCCGGTACCGTACAACCCGTACAACCTCACCAAAGCGCCTCGCTACGGGGAAGTGCTCGTCGCAGCGGCCGGGCCACTGACCAATTTCGCCCTCGCCGCCGTCTTCGCCATCCTCATCAGATTTTCCTTCGACATTTCTTTTTTTAACATCTGCTTCATCGGCATCATCGTCAATTTATGGCTCGGCATTATGAACCTCATCCCCATTCCGCCCCTCGACGGCTCGAAAGTGATTGAGATCTTCATCCCGCGCTCGCTCTCCTACGACTACAAGCTCTGGCGTGCGCGCTTGGAAACGAATCCCTTCCTCGGTTTCGGCATCTTGCTCGTCGTGCTCTACGTCTTCGGCGGCACCTTCGGCAATTTTGTTTACGGACTGGCTACGACTATCGCCGGTGCCTAAGCTGTACCCCCAGCCGTCAATCGAGCGCGCGTCTCGCGTGCTACAGTCAAATCGATGCGCACGTCGCGCCACAAGAAAAAAGCCTCTTCACTTGCCCCGATACGGGCGCTGGCGTTGACCGTCGTTATCCTTATCGCCGTCAGCACGAGCGTTATCGGCATCGACAGCCAATCCCAATTTGCCGCGAGTGCTCCCGCGAGCGGTACTCTGACCAGCACAACACCGAAGACGTGCGATGAGGCAAAACAGAAAGCGCTCCAGGGCGAGAAAGAGAATGACGGTCCGGCGACGGCAGTCGTTACAGGCGCAGTGAAGAGCGGGACGGATGCGAGCGACTGTTTCAGCGCATTCATGACTGCCACGGGCAAGGACAAAAAGAAACAGGGCAAGAAACTTACTGTCGACGATTACGAATGTCACGGCCGAACGTCCGTCACCAACGTGAAGATAGGAAGCGTAAAGGACAACTCTTCTCCCTCCAAAGGTCTCCAGTCGGGCAAATGTAAGCGCACGGTAATCAATGATCCGAAGGTCACCAATCCGGCCGGAGCGAAGCCGTCATCGAGCGCACCGCCGAGCGGAAAAGACGAAAAACCGCAGGCAGGCGGTCAGCCGCCGCAGATGCCGCAAATACCGCAGCCGCCACCTGACAAAGGTGGTCAGCCGACGCCGCCAACTACTGCGACAAATTGTGCGGACAAATCCGCTGCCGGTTGCCAGACTCCGCCCGTCTCTTCGACGCTAAACGCCGCCGCTCCGACAACCCCCGCCGCCGACGTTTCCGCAAACTCCACAAACGCCGCTCTCAATAATTTCGCGCAGCCGACACCGGCAGAACAAAAGCCCGCCGCGACACCGCAAGGTCCCGTCACAAGCCAAACAACTATCACGGGCACGCCAGTCAACAACAATATCCCGCTCGACGTCGTGACTATGAAAGTCATTCCGCCCGTCAACCCGGCGCAAACGGCGCCGGCCTCCGAAAGTTCCAACGCCTACGTTCAGGGCTCGCTCGGCGGCTCACCCGTAAATACTTCGCCGGTCACCACAGCGTCTCTTTCGCAGAAATCCTGCTGGCTCCCATGGCTTGGCTGCATCTTCTAAAAAGGCAGGTGTCTTGCGTGCGCATATTTGATAGCTACCAACTTCTATATATAGTAGTTGCACAGAATGGACGTGGGTTCATCTGAGCGAACGGGAGAGTGCAATGCCCAAGCAAGCGCGATCCGCAGCAACTGCGGCAAGACCGACTAGGTTGGATTGGGTGAGCCATGGAAGGACGGCTGGAGCACCCGGATTCATGACGCGTTATCTCGGGAAGAAGCCGGGCTCTGTGGGTAGCAATACGCCGTGGCCCAGCAAAACGGTCATCAAGAACACGTTCCGGAAAACTACTCGCCGCTCCATTCGGGAGATGGGCAGGGCTATCCGGGATAGCTGGTGGCTCCTTATCCGCCCGGGTCTGTCCAAGGAGAAACGCGACAAGTTCCTCCTGGCTCTTGAAGCCAAGATGTGGCCACCGAAGCGGAAGAAGCAGCGGCGCTATAAGTCGAAGGGGCGCGGGAAGAAGCGGCGCTGACGCCAAGGCTTCGAACTCCTCACTCAACGGGCTCCCGCGGCGTATCTGCGGGGGCTCGAATCTTGCATGTATTAGTTGTGCGTAGTACACTCCGCGTGCGCTTTTGGCGCTCTTTTAATTTCAGCATTTGCTAGAACCTAGAAGCTCGCAGCTAGAAGCTACTAAGCATGTCTACGATAAATCAGCTCACACGCAAGGGTCGCTCCAAGAAGACCTGGCGCACCAAGACCATCGCGCTTTCGCGTGGTTTTAATACGCTCAAGAACCGCCCCAGCTTCTACCCGGCACCCTTCAAGCGCGGTGTCTGCACCCGTGTGACCACCAAGACGCCCCGCAAACCGAACTCTGCTATCCGTAAGATTGCGCGTGTCCGCCTTACCAATGGTATGGAAATCACCGCATACATCCCCGGCGAAGGACACAACCTCCA
>CALRIB010000053.1 GCA_943359705.1 Candidatus Nomurabacteria bacterium
CTTCGACGCCTTGAAACGCAACGAAATAGTCGCGGGCGATACGGTCATCATTAGAAATGAGGGTCCGAAGGGCGGCCCCGGTATGCGAGAGATGCTTGCGGTCACTTCCGCCATCATCGGGCAGGGTCTCGGAGATTCGGTAGCGCTCATCACCGACGGCAGGTTCTCCGGCGGCTCGTACGGACTCGTCATCGGCCACGTCGCACCCGAAGCGTTCGTAGGCGGACCGATTGGCCTCGTCAAAAACGGCGATATCGTTGCGATAGACGCGGAAAAAAAGACCCTGAATGTCGAAGTTTCCGAAGAAGAATTTGCCAAACGCCGGAGTGAGTGGAAGCAAATCCCCCCGAAATACACCCGCGGCGTCTTGGGTAAGTACATCAAGCTCGTGTCCTCCGCGAGCGACGGGGCCGTGACAGATTCGCTGAAGTAGTGTAAAAGTATCGGATTATGGCTAAGATCAATTTCGGCGGAGTGGTAGAAGACGTGGTTACACGAGATGAATTCTCGCTCGATAAGTCACGCAAAATATTAAAAAACGAGGTCGTTGCGGTCTTGGGGTACGGCGTACAGGGTCCTGCACAGGCGCTCAACATGCGCGACAACGGCCTCAACGTCATCATCGGCCAGCGCGAAGGCACTCCTTCGTACGAAAAAGCAAAGAAAGACGGCTGGGTCCCGGGTAAGACGCTTTTCTCCGTGGAGGAAGCGGCAGAGCGCGGCACCATCATTCAATTCCTGGTCTCCGACGCCGGACAGATGAAAACATGGCCCGACATCAAGAAGCATCTCACCAAAGGCAAGGCACTCTATTTCTCGCACGGCTTCGGACTCGTATTCAATAAAGACACCGGCATCAGGCCGCCCAAAGACATCGACGTCATTCTCGTCGCCCCCAAAGGCTCCGGCCGCTCTGTGCGCATCAACTTCTTGAACGGCAGCGGCATCAACGCGAGCTACGCCATCCAGCAAGATGCGACCGGACGCGCCAAGGAGCGCACGCTCGCCGTCGGCATCGGACTCGGCGCCGGCTACATGTTCCCGACCACCTTTAAAAACGAAGTCTTCAGCGACCTGACCGGTGAGCGCGGCATCCTCATGGGTGCACTCGCGGGCGTGATGGAAGCGCAGTACAACGAACTCCGTAAGCACGGTCACTCCCCTTCAGAAGCATTTAACGAAACAGTGGAAGAGCTCACACAGAGTCTCATCCGCCTCGTCGGTGAAAACGGCATGGACTGGATGTACGCCAATTGCTCCACGACGGCGCAGCGCGGCGCGCTCGACTGGCGCCCGAAATTCCGCAAAGCGACCGAGCCGGTATTCAAGGCACTCTACAAGAGCGTCGCGACAGGCAACGAAACACGCATCACTCTCAAAGCCAACAGCAAGCCCGACTACCGCAAGAAGCTCGACAAAGAATTGAAAGAAATCCACGAGTCCGAGATGTGGCGCGCCGGCGCAGCCGTCCGCTCCCTGCGCCCTGAGAACTGGAAAAAATGAGACTCAACTTGTCCAATAAGCTCGACACCATGTTAGTCGGGTGATATAAACCTGTAACGCATTAACCAGGGAGAAATCAGATGGTCGTGCGCATGTTCTCGGTGGCAATTGTGTTGGCGCTGTTGATGCCAGCACCCGCTCACGCAATCACTGCCGACCAGGTGCTGACTGGCGGGGTGTTCGCCGGTTTGTGTTTCGCGGTTGTGATTATCGTGATTTTCCTCGCCTCCAGAAAATCCGGCAACTCGCAACCTCGCATATCGCAATACGATATCGTGCATGAACACAGCGATTCGGATAGCGAGGCAAGCGGGGTAACTCGGTATTTCCGAAACGGCAGCGGAGTCCGAATTACTACGTTTAACGATAAGAGTCACCAGCCAAACGAGCTTCGGCAGAAATTCAGTTGGCATCTGGGGAACGATGGCCGGCGAGTAATTTACTGGCACGGCAACGAATAACCGTCCTTGAGAACAAGACCGTCCAGAAAGGGGGTGGTTCTCCGGGCGGTTTTGTTTATGGGGTCAGAGTGGTATTGTCGGGCGATGGTAAAGCCGTTTATTACGTTAAAGGATGTTTCTATAGACGCGCACGGACGCAAACTTTTTGAGCGATTCAATTGGAATATCGCCGAGGGCGAGAATTGGGCGGTGGTGGGACCGAACGCTTCGGGCAAGACGACGCTTCTTAAAGTGATAGCGGGTACACATGGTTTCCAGGGGACGATGGAGTACGGATTTGATAAAGCGAAGATCGCATACGTAAGTTTTGAATCGCAGCGCAGTAATTTGGGCGATGAACCATTCCTCCAAGACCGCTGGAATGTGGGCTTGGCTGAAAATGCGCCGACAGCAGGAGAATTGCTTTCCGAGGAATATGTCGACAAGGACAATCCATATGTCATTGGCGAACACCACAAAGACGCTGGATTTGCCAGGCGGCGGGAAGAGGTCATCGCACAACTCGGCATCGAGCCGCTTCTTTCGCGTACCATCATGCAGCTCTCCAACGGAGAGCGCAGAAAAATATTCATCGCTCGCGCACTTCTAAAAAATCCCAAGCTCTTGTTGCTCGACAATCCTTTTGAAGGACTGGACGAAATGTTTCGCGCGAAATTCCGGGAGACGCTCAACGGATTGATGGAGAGAGGTCTGCATATGATTATCGCTACGCGCGACGAGAAAGAACTCCCGTCCGGCATTACCAATGTGCTTCACATCGGGGAACAAACAAAGGCCAGAGACGCACCCGAGAAAAGTCTCGCTGGCGTGCATGCTGCGCAAAAGACAAGCAACACGACGGCTCTTGTAGAAATGAACAACGTAAATGTCGCGTACGGTGACGTGCAGATACTAAAAGACATTTCGTGGACAGTACGCGAGGGTGAGCGTTGGGCGCTCTTTGGTCCCAACGGCGCGGGCAAGACGACACTTTTGAGTTTGATTCTTGGCGACAATCCCCAGGCGTATGCCAACGACATCACGCTCTTTGGCTACAAGCGCGGAAGCGGCGAGAGTATCTGGGATATCAAGAAAAATATCGGCTGGGTCGCCCCTGAGTTGCAGCTCTACTACCCTCTTGGCACGACCGCATTCGAAGTCGCATGCTCCGGATGGTTCGACACCATCGGCCTGTATCGCGAAGCGACGACCGACCAAAAGGAGGTCGCGGAAGGCTGGCTGCAGCGTTTTGGTCTCTCCGAAAAAGCAGCGACCCCGTTCGCGGACCTCTCCGAGAGTGAGCAGCGCCTCGCACTTCTCGCCCGTGCGCTTGTGAAGAACCCTACCCTGCTCGTGCTCGACGAACCCTGCCAAGGCCTCGACGAAAAGCACCGTACCCGCGTCTTGGAGGCCATTGATTGGGTCGCCAAGCAGCACAACACAGCGATGATTTACGTCACCCATCGCGTCGAAGAGCTTCCTTCGAGCATTACCCACGTCCTCCGGCTCCAAGGCCGAGGCGAACCGGCCGTAATTGACACCCCAAAATGACCTGTTATATTGGCTTTATGCAAATGAAGCAGGCCGCAGGAATGATGATGGCAATGATGATGACCTCCCAAGCGGAGAGCTATTGCCTGCATATCTAAACAAAACTAGAC
Organism: Candidatus Nomurabacteria bacterium; assembly: GCA_943359705.1. GTDB lineage: Bacteria > Patescibacteriota > Minisyncoccia > Phycocordibacterales > UBA2100 > UBA10103. The sequence continues at coordinate 3,605 of CALRIB010000053.1, forward strand.
ATCCAGACAAAAGCCCTCCGATCCGGAGGGCTTTTGTTTTCTGGTCTTTACTGTTCTTTGACTCATTCGATATTGCTTGAATATATGGGAAACACCTGACTGGTGGGGAGCGCTCATCAGCTCGCCGCTAGACGGTGTTTCATCATAATCTGAAATCAAGATGGAGTTCACATGACAACACTTGCTCAAGGCCCGAACGGATCGAAATACGTTTTCGCTCCGGGTACCTACGGTCTTCGCGACCGCCCCGTCACGCCTCCACTCCGGATGATTATCGACTTCTGCACGAGCAACCTGCCGGAAGGTTCGCAGTACATTGATGTTGGCGCCGCCGATGGACACCTGGTGTCCAAAGCGGGGTCTCTGCGTCCGTTTCGAATCCTATGCGTTGATCCCAGCCGTACGGCCGTCGAGGCTTGTCGTGAAGCGATCAAGCTCTACGGCACTGCGATGGATGGCGCGATCCAGGGCGTGCTCACCGGCATGCAACTCGGACCGGCAGACGCAATCGGTATGTGGCGTGTGCCGCATTCACTCAGGGACAAGGTGCGGCATGCGAACTTTGCCGCCGCACACCGAACCGTGGTCAAAGGTGGTCACTTCTTCGTGGCCGCCAAGTCCAACAACGACTGGGAGGTCGACGCTCTGAAAGGTCTCGGCAAATATAAGCCGGGGAAAGTCAACGATCTCGGGCCGGTACTGGGTCTCGACGAAGAGTTCCCGTGCCGCTTCTTCTCGGAAGAGGAACTGTCACAGAGCGTTGCAGAGCACGGATTCAAAATCCTGCGCTGCGGCGAGTTCGAGGATGAGAACGGCTGGGAAAGACTGCGCAGCCGCTACAACAAGTACCGGTATCTGTGGGCCCAGAAAATCTAGCCCAGCAACGAATGAGCGCGGGCGGATATCCTTCACAGGACTCCGCCCGCTCGCTTACACATTGGCAATACTCAAAATATAGATACAATCACTGGAATTATGCGAACTATCCTCATCGGTGCCGGGCGCGGGAAGCGCTTGGACATCCTTACCAAAGACCAACCGAAGCCGTTCACAAAAATCGGCGACAAACGCATTCTCGACTGGGTCGTACAGGCGCATGCTGAAAACGACCTCAAAGATGTGGTTTTCATCGGCGGTTACATGATCGACCTCGTCAAAAAGGAATACCCACAATTCACCTTCCGGCACAACGACCAGTGGGAAAACAACAACGTTCTCAGTTCGCTTTTATATGCTGAAGATCAAATGGATGATGGTTTCATTTGCTCATACGTCGACATTCTTTACACACCCGACGTCGTGCGGAAACTGCTCGACAACCCCGCTGACATTTGTGTCGCCGTGGATACGGACTGGGCAGTTCGATACACCGACCGTACGCAACACCCGACGACCGACGGCGAGAAAGTACTCGTCGACGGCGACCGAGTGACTCGCATCAGCAGACACATTCCCGCGGAAGAAGCGTTTGGCGAGTTCATCGGCCTTGCTAAGTTCACCAAAAAAGGCGCGGAACTTTTCAAAGCGGAATACGCGAAACTTGCCAAAGAACATAGGTTCGAGGGCACGATCCCGATGAACAAAGCGTATTTGATACATTTCCTCCAGCACCTTCTGGAGAAAGGTGCTGAGATTGGGTACGTGACTACGCATGGTGATTACATCGAGGTGGATACACTCCAAGATTACGCTTACGCACAATCTACCTGGGGTGCAAAGCGCTAACATGGCCAAACAGCAACTCTTCCCTGCGAGCGTAGTCGGTAGTTTGCCGCGTCCGCTCTTTGTGCAGGAAATTATTCTTAAAGACGGGAATCCGTTCTCGCCCGTGATGGATAAGGCCGTGCTCTACGC
>CALRIB010000054.1 GCA_943359705.1 Candidatus Nomurabacteria bacterium
CTCCTCGCCATCATTCCCGCAATAGTCGTCGTTGTACTCTACGGCGAACATGAACTCTCAAAACTACTTGTCCTCAGCCAGGTGATTCTCAGCTTGCAGCTTCCTTTCGCCGTCTTCCCGCTGGTGTATTTCACAAGCAGCCGCTCGCGCATGGGCGTCTTCGCCAATTCCGTCTATCTCAGCTTCGTCGCATACACGATTGCGCTCGTCATCGCCTTCTTCAACGGCTGGCTGCTCTATCTCATCTTCTGGGGTACATGACGCACCACCTCGACGCATCCCTCCGCGCACTCCAGCGTGACCCGCATTTTGCGCCGGTTATTAAAAAGTACGGCCCTGCGAAGCTCTCACGTCCTAATCTGAAGCCGGGCGATATTTTCCAGTCTCTCTGCCGCTCCATCATCTACCAACAGATATCGGGCAAGGCTGCGGCGAGTATTCTCGCGCGATTCCGGTCACTCACGCCGCGCAAGGAATTTCCTGCGCCGAAAGACATCCTCTCACTCTCCGACGTGAAGCTTCGCTCGGCCGGACTCTCACCTCAAAAAACGAGTTACCTCAAGGACCTCGCGCAAAAATTCGCCGACGGCGATATCCGCCACACTGAGCTCGATTCGATGACGAGCGCGGAAATAGTCGAGCACCTCACGGCGGTCAAAGGCGTCGGTGAATGGACGGCGCATATGGTCATGATATTTACGCTGCAGCGGCTCGACATTCTTCCTACCGGTGACCTCGGCATCCGCAAAGGATTTCAGAAGCTGTACGGACTTCGTTCGATGCCCGACAAAGTGCGGATGGAGAAACTTGCAAGGGAGTGGCGCGCACACGCATCGGTCGCGAGTTGGTATTTGTGGCGACTTGCCGATGAGGGAAAACGTTAAAAGCCGCCCCGCAAATGCGGGGCGGCTTTTTTGCGGGCTTTGCCTGCTAGATCTTATTGTGCGTTGAAACTCCTGTTGATCGGATTACCCGTGGGGTCGACGATTATCCTGTCCTTATGTATGTCGAACATGTTGTCTCCGTCGTCGGCAAACAGAACGACGTAGTAATTGATGCCCGCGTTGGTCGCACGCAGAAGCGGGATGGTCGCGTTCTTGATTGGTGTGTTGAAGCGCGCCGCGCCGAGCACCCAACCGTTGGCGTCTTTCACCGCCACCCACGTGGGGCGCGTGATGTTGGCCGAAACGGTCACGCTCGAGCCTGCAAGCTGGTCATTCGCGGAAACGGTCTCTCCGTTTGCCCCGGCCGAAATGCCGCCGGAGGAAGACGTGTCGGCTGAAGGAATGCTCGTCACCGTCATCGTGCCCGCGGTCGGCTTTGTGTTCGGGGTTGCCGCGGATGTGACGGAATTTGACGTCGTGGTAGTCGCGGTCTGTGTCGAAGGGGCGGAGGCTTTGCGGGAGGTCAGCCACCAAACGCCGAGGACGACGATAAGGATACCGATGCCGATAACTATCCACTGTGTGCTGTTCGACTGAACGGGATTCACTGAGTTCTGCTTGTCCATAAAGATATCTGATTGCTCTATTAACCGAATAAGTATGCCGCCAGTCTATTACGGGCGCGGACGGAGTCAAATGGGGGTCAATCACCCTACGCAAGGGCGTCTCGAACGGCCTTCTCGGGTACCGCTCCCTCGCGGACGATTCGTGGCTCTATTCCTGTCATATCGACGACCGTGGACGGCAGACGCTCGGGCAATTCTCCCCTGTCGAGGCAGAGGTCAATCGTGCTTCCCTCCGCACCAAGTTGCGCAAGAATCTCATCAACGCGGCGCGCCGCAGGCGCGCCGCTCCTATTCGCACTTGTCGCCGTAATCGGCCCCCCGAACGCATCAATAAGGGAATTTAAAAACTTATCGTCAGGAATCCGAAATCCAAAAGTGTCTCTCCCCTTCAAAATTCCCGAATCAAACTGTGAATGCTTTTTTACGATGACCGTCACTTTTCCGCGCGGCAACCTCTGCAAAAGCATCCGTGCGCCACCCCCGACTTCGCCAAACGTTTCCGCCATCTCGACGCTCGACACAAGCGCGTGTATCGGCTTGCTCTCATCCCGCCCCTTTATCGAATATATTTTGCCGACAGCTTCGTCGGACAGCGCATCGGCTCCCAATCCGTACAAAGTATCTGTTGGCAGCAGAACCACGTTGCCCTTCTTCAAAACATCCGCTGCTGAATCCGTAACATCCTCCGTATTATCCTCACCCAACCATATGACCTCCATGTGCGCGGTAAGGGATTCGAACCCCTGGCCTCGTCTACGTCAAAGACGCGCTCTAACCAACTGAGCTAACCGCGCAACGCCTCGCACAATAACGCTTTTTCCCGTAGTATTCAACCGATGAAAATTCTCGGGATTGAGACTTCGGCCGACGACACCGGAGTGGCTCTCATCGAGGCCACAGGCGAATTTGGTGTTGATGTCAAATTCCAAGTGCTGGCCAACGCCATCAATTCTCAGTCGGCGATGCACGCCGAGTACGGCGGCATTTTTCCGGCCAAAGCGAAGAGCGAGCATGCGAAACATTTGCCGCTGCTTTTGGAAAAAGTGCTGGCGGATACCAAGACTCAGCTTTCTGACATTGATGCAATCGCGGTCACCGTCGGCCCCGGACTTGAGCCGTGCCTTTGGACTGCTATCACGTTCGTACAAGAATTGGCAGGGAAATCAAACTGCCCGGTCGTCCCGGTAAATCACATGGAAGGCCACATCCTCATCTCCATGATGAAGTATTCCAATACTTCACGAAAAAGTGAAGTATTGAAATTTGAAATGGAGGAATTTGAATATCCTGCGCTCGCACTTCTCATTTCCGGCGGGCACACCGAACTGATTCTGATGAAGGAATTTGGTTCGTGCGAATACATCGGCCGCACGCGCGACGATGCGGTAGGCGAAGCTTTCGACAAAGTCGCGCGCATGCTTGGCCTTCCATATCCGGGCGGACCGCATATCTCCCGACTCGCAGAAGAGTCACGCCAAACCCACGAGGCGACGCCTCGTGGGTTTAAACTGCCGCGTCCAATGATGAATGCGGACTCGTACGAATTTTCGTTTGCCGGGCTCAAGACCGCAGTATTGCGATACGTCGAGGCCAACAAACCGCTCTCTGACGACACCAAAAAAATAATCGCGCGCGAATTTGAGGACGCCGCCACCGAGGTACTCGTGTCGAAGACGGTGCGTGCGGCCGACGAGTACGACGCGCGAGCGGTCATCATCGGCGGCGGCGTCTCAGCCAACAAACACATCCGCTCTGAATTGAACCGCGAACTGTCAACTGTGGACTGTAAACTTTTGGCGTGCCCGCCCGAATTCTCGACCGATAACGCCGTTATGATAGCCCTGAGCGGCTACTTCCACGCCCTCAAAAAAGAATTTGCTGATCCTGCAAGTCTTGTGGCGAATGGCAGCATGAAACTCGCCCCGTTAGAGTGAAGTCTCTCTAACGGGGCTCGCAAAAACAGCGTAATTGCTGCTACTATACTGCGATGGAGCCGTCGAAAGCGCCTGCGCCTTTTTTAAAGCCCTACAATCCGGCCGAAAATGAGCCGCGGATGCTTGCGCTTTGGGACAAGGGAGGCTACGCCAATCCCGACAACCTCCCCGACGCCACGGAAGGCCCGTACTCAATTGTGTTACCCCCGCCCAACGTCACGGGCACGCTCCACATGGGCAGCGCCTTGATGGTCGTTATCGAAGACATCCTCATCCGCTACCACCGCATGCGCGGATACAAGACGCTTTGGATACCGGGCACCGACAGCGCGGCAATCGCTACGCAAGCCCGCGTTGAGAAAGACATACAAAAGGAGGAAAAGAAATCCCGCTACGACCTCGGCCGCGAAGAACTTTTGAAGCGCATTGATGCTTTTGTCGACAAAAATAAAAGCACCATCATCGAGCAACTGAAGCGCATGGGCGCGAGCCTCGATTGGAGTCGCTACGCCTACACGATGGACGACAAACGCTACGCGGCGGTAATGGAAGCGTTCATTCGCATGCACAAAGCGGGTCTCATTTACCGCGGCAATCGCATTGTGAATTGGGATCCGAAAGGGCAAACAACGATTTCCGACGACGAAATCGTGCACGAAGAACGCGATGCGCAACTCGTCACATTTAAATACTCCGCCGACTTCCCCATCGCCGTTGCAACGACTCGCCTAGAGACGAAGGTCGGCGACACGGCAGTGGCAGTGCACCCGGATGACGCACGATACAAAGCGTTCATCGGGAAAGAGTACGAAGCCGTATTTTGCGAAGTGCCGGTACACATCAAGATCGTCGCCGACGAATCGGTCGATCCCGCGTTCGGAACCGGTGCGCTCGGTGTCACACCCGCGCACAGCCTCACAGACTGGGAAATCGCCGACCGGCACGACCTCCCGCGACCGCAGGTAATCGACGAGAAAGCGCGAATGACGGTGCCGGGCGTTCTGAAAGGGAAAAAGGTTCTCGAAGCACGCACGGAGATTCTGGCCTGGCTTAAAGCGAACAATCTGTTCATCAAAGAAGAAACAATAAAACAAAACGTGGCCACTGCCGAGCGGACGGGGGGCATCGTCGAGCCTCTGCCAAAACTCCAATGGTTCATCAACGTGAATGCCCCGATAGCGGAGCGTGGCGGAAAAACACTGAAAGAATTGATGCGTGAGGCCGTGGCGAGCGGCAACGTTTCCATCGCGCCAGCGCACTTCGAAAAAATCTATTTCAATTGGATAGAAAATCTCCGCGACTGGTGCATCTCCCGCCAAATTTGGTTCGGGCACCGGATTCCCGCATGGTTCAAAGGTGAGGAGATTCGAGTTCAAATAGATTCCCCGGGCGCGGGATGGGAACAAGACCCTGATGTGCTCGATACGTGGTTCTCGTCCGGGCTGTGGACCTTCTCGACGCTCGGTTGGCCGGAGAATACCGCCGACTTGAAGACGTATCACCCCACCGCCGTCCTTGAGACCGGCTACGACATTCTTTTCTTCTGGGTCGCGCGCATGATACTGATGAGTCAATTTTTACTCGGCGAAGTGCCGTTCAAACAGGTCTTGATGCACGGGCTCGTGCGTGACAAAGAGGGCAACAAAATATCAAAGTCACTGGGCAACAACATCGACCCACTCGACATGGCCGCCAAGTACGGCACCGACGCGGTGCGTATCTCCCTCATCGCCGGAATGGCGCCGGGTACCGACAGCAGGATTTCGGAAGAAAAAATTCAGGGCTACAAGCACTTCGCGAACAAGCTTTGGAACGTAACGCGCTTTGTGCTGGAGAATCAGGACCCCGAAGGTCCGACCTTAAAGGGATCTCAAGGTCGGACCTTGAATGCCGGCGACGTTGAACTCGTCAGCGAAGCGGAAAAATTGGCGAAAAGCGTGTCCGAACACATCGAAAAATTCCGTC
>CALRIB010000055.1 GCA_943359705.1 Candidatus Nomurabacteria bacterium
ACTCAAAGAGGGGAGAATAGATATCGAAGATTTCAAAAAGAAGATACGCGGCTGCAAAGCGGTGCTCATCAACTCACCGTCCAACCCCACCGGTCGCATCGAAGCCATCCCCACGCTCCACGAAATAGAAAAAATCACCAAAAAGCTCGGCGTGTATGTGATTTCCGACGAAGTGTACAAAGACCTTATCTACGAGCGCGGCAATTACCTCATCAAGGGCTCGCACGTCATCACGGTCAATTCTTTCTCCAAGACCTACTCGATGTGCGGTCTTCGCATCGGCTATCTATGGGCACGCGACAGGAAAATCGTCGACAAATGCATCGACATTAAGGTGCACACCTCGATGAACACCAACACCCTCGCGCAGGAAATGGCGCTTCGCGCGATGGACGTGCCGCAGAGCTTCGTGGATGCGCAGACCGCTATCTGGAAGGGAAGACGCGACTTTATCGTGCAAGGCCTCCGAGACCTTGGCTTTAGCCTCTGGACGCCCGAAGGTGCGTTCTATGTGTTGCCGAAGATAAAGAATTCGAATCGTGTCGTCACCGAACTCTTTCACCAATGCAAGGTAATCACCTACGACGGCGCATGGTTTGGTGCCCCCGGCCGCATCCGCCTCTCCTATGCACTTGATGTCGACAAGATAAAAGAAGGGCTCGGAAGAATGGGGAAGTATTTGAAAGGAAAGGAAAGTTGGTTGGAATAAAAAAGCCTACCGCGCGGAGTCGAACCGAGCGGTAGGATAACGGTTTGGCATCGCGGAGATGCAGGGACTCAGCGCAGCGCGACAGGGTTGTATTCCCGTGGACAATCGCACCGCCACTCGGCTGGACGACTGGAAGTCGTCACCAATCGGCCGTTGCAATCGCCACACGTTGGGTGACCCCAGAAATTACCGCTGGTCAAGTGGAAGTATGGCAAGCGAGACGTCGTCGTTTCTTGGCTGGTCATGGCTGCTCCGTTGAGTGAAAGGACAAGAAGGTACAGGCGTACATTGAACGGTACGTGAATATGCGGATTCAGGCAATACGCTCGTATGTCTAACCCACGAGGCCGGCATTCTGGCAAAGGGTTTTCGATGTTTTCCACACTAATTTGTCTAGTCTTTACAATAATTATGCCTATAGTTAGGATAGTTAGTATATTAATTAATCTAATGCGTGCGCATGCATACACCATTAAAAGATTTTCTCGAGATTCCGTACGACAAACTCGAAGAGATGAATCTCAAGGCGAAGGAGGATGCGGAAAAATTGAGTTCGCAACAGCTGGAGAAAAAATATATCGATTGGCTCAAGAAGGAGAAGCGCATCAAAGCGGTGACGCTTCTTTTTAGTGATATCGAGGGCAGACTACACATGCTCGATTACGACAAGAAATTTTTGCTGGACTCGCTCTCCAACCTTACCTTCGACGGCTCATCCATCCGCGGATTTACGCCGCAGCATGAGAGTGACCTTCGTCTCGAAGTGGATTGGTCGAGCATCCGCTGGATGCCGGCCGACATCTTTGGGCCGGGCAAGGTTATCTTCTTCGCAACTGTCTTGAACCGCGACCGCACGCCCTACATTTCTGATTTCCGCGGACGCCTGAAGGCCTACACGGCGGAATTGAAGAAGAAAGAGGGGATTACCGCTTTCGCAGCCCCCGAGATCGAGGGATTCGTGGTGGACGGGGAGAACGCCGAGCAGCGCTACCAGGAGAACGGTGGATTCAAACTTATTTCCACGGGTGGTTACTACCACTCGCTCCCGATGGACAGGCTCCGCGTCTTTATTGACACCGCCGCCGAAGCGCAGCGTGCGATGGGATTCAAGAATGAGAAAGATCACCCCGAAGTCGCACCCTCGCAGTTCGAAATGAACTTCTCATACGCCGAGGTCGTGCGCGCGGCAGACAACGTCCAGCTCTACAAACTTATCTCGCGTCAGGTGGCTCGCAACATGGGTCTCACCGCGACCTTCCTCCCGAAGCCGTTCACCGGTATCAACGGCTCCGGTATGCACACCAACTTCTCGCTCGGAAAAGGCGGCAAGAACATCTTCCACGACCCGAAGGGGGAAGAGGGGCTTTCGAAAATTGCCTGGGATTTCGTGCTGAAGCTTCTCAATCACGCGCCGGAAATTTGCCTCATCATCAACTCTTCAGTCAACAGCTACCGCCGTCTCGACCCGCACTTCGAAGCGCCGAACCAGATAAAGGTCTCGGCCATCGACCGCGGTTCCATGATTCGCATCCCCGTGGCCAACGAAAAGACGGCGCGCATCGAGCTCCGCTCGGTCGCACCTGATGCCAACCCGTACCTGGTGCTCTTCACGATGCTGAAAACCGGATTCAACGGCAAAAAGCTCGAAAAAGATGAGAGCAAGCGCGACCGCGTGCGCTTCCTTTCCGACAACATCTACGACGCCATCGCCCTCTGCAAGGCGAGCAAGTTCGTCTCCGACGCAATCGGTGAGGAGAGCAAGGAGAAGTTCATCAAATTCAAGCAGGCGGCGGCAGACCGCTCGCCCAAGGCGCTCGGTGGTCTTATCAAAAACTCCGAGGTGGTCTACCACCACGAAGTAACGAACCAGCTCCTATGGAACAACTTCTAAAGGCAGGCAACGGCATGGCGAAGCATGCTCTGTGGGTGCTCGCACTCGGTGCTTTGGTCGGATACGCGGCCACCTATTTCGCGGGCGCCTCCGCCGGTGTATACGACGCAGCCAGCATCAATACGGGTGACACCGCCTGGATGCTCGTAGCAGCGGCGCTCGTTATGCTCATGACCCCGGCAGTCGGTTTCTTCTACGGCGGTATGGTCTCGGCCAAGAACGTCGTCTCGGTGCTGAAGCAATCCGTTGTTATCCTCTCGCTCGTCTCCATCCAGTGGGTGGTGCTCGGCTACAGCCTCGTTTTCGGTACCGACATCAGTGGCGTCATCGGAGGCCTCGACTTCTTCGGGCTGCGCAACGTAGGCTTCGCGCCGGACGCGAATTATGCGGCGACGATTCCCGCGCTCCTCTTCATGATCTACCAGGCGATGTTCGCCATCATCACGCCCGCACTCATCATCGGCGCGTTCGTGGAGCGCATCAACTTCAAGACGCTTGTCATCTTCACGCTTCTGTGGACGACGCTCGTGTACGACCCGGTCGCACACTCCGTGTGGGGTGTGGGCGGATGGCTCCGCACGCTCGGCGCGCTCGACTTTGCGGGCGGCACGGTGGTGCACATGACGGCGGGCTTTTCGGCACTCGCCGCCGCCTTCCTCGTCGGTAAGCGCTTGGAGCACTCCCGCCCGGGCTCGGTAGCCAACAACATCCCGTTCGTCATTCTCGGCGCCATACTTCTGTGGTTCGGCTGGTTCGGCTTTAACGCGGGGAGCGCGCTTTCCTCCGGCGTCCTGGCCGTCAGCGCGTTTGTGGTCACCAACATCGCCGCCGCCGCGTGCGCGCTCGTGTGGACGTTCCTCTCGTGGACAGAGCACGGCAAGCCCTCGGCGATGGGAGCCGCGACCGGTGCGGTGTGCGGTCTCGTGGCTATCACGCCCGCGTCCGGCTTCGTCGGTCCTGTTGCAGCTATCGCCATCGGTATCATCGCGGGGGTCGTTACCTATGCAGCCGTGTATCTTCGCGCGAAGCGCATGAAGGTGGATGATACGCTCGATGTGTGGGCGGCGCACGGTATCGGCGGCCTCACAGGTGCCATCCTGACCGGTTTCTTCGCTGAAAAGGTGATAAACGGCGCGGGAGCCAACGGGCTTCTCTTCGGAAATCCCGCTCTCCTGTGGACGCAGATAATTGCGGTTGCAGCAGTAGCCGTGTATTCCTTCCTGGCTACCTGGATTATCTTGAAAGTCATCGGCTTCTTCCTCCCGCTCCGAGTTAGTCGCGGCGACGAGGAACAGGGCCTCGACCTCGCTGTCCACGGCGAAGCGGGGTATCGTTTCTAGTTGTTTAGGTTTTATCGAAAGAAGCCGCCCCTGACCTACAGGTCAGGGGCGGCTTCACGTCTCTCCGGGGAAATTAGGTATCAACACCCGCCCTGGCGCCCCCTACGGTAGAAGGTATACTGCCGTGTATACAAGCAATAACGATATTCTATGGTTAGAAAAGCAAACCCAGCATTACTAAAGCCGATGAAGCTCTCACCCGAGCTTGAAGCAGTCACAGGCCCCGGGCCGATGGCTCGCGGACAGGTCGTGAAGAAGCTTTGGGAATACATTAAGGGCAACAACCTCCAGAACCCGGCCAACAAGCGCAATATTCTTGCCGACGCCAAGCTCAAGGTTGTCTTTGGCGGCAAGGGGGAAGTGACGATGTTCGAAATGACGAAGCTCGTCTCCGCACACCTCAGTTAGGACTTAATGGTTTTTTCACGCGGGGCGGGCTATGATGGCTCGCATATGCACCGCTCCGTAGTCGGACTCCTCGTCTTGGCGGCTTTTGTGACGCCGCTCAGTGCCTACGCGCAGTACTACTCGTACCCGAATTCATACTCGAACAATTACTCGAGTTCGTATTTGATGCCGCAATATCAGCAGCAGTACCAGTCGTATCAGCCCTATCAACAGTCATACCAGCAGCAGTATCAATACCAGCAGACCTGGCCGACGGTCTACCATACCTTCTCTCCGTACACCTACGTCAACACCTCCCCGTACGTAAGCGCGACTGCAAATGCCTACGCGTACGCAAATCAGCAGCCGATGCAGAACGGCTACTCCTATACACAGCCGCAGCAGTATTCCTCGCAATACCAGTCTCAAGCACAGTATTCGTATCCGTCATCCAACTATTCCAACTCCTACTCATCTCCGACCAATAATCCCTACAGCTACACGTCGCCGCGACCGACCACTCCGGGCGGCTACAACGCCACATCAGGCCAATATTGCTACACCGGCTACGGCTGCTATCCGATGGCAGTCGAAGACCCGCACCAGTGGATTTACGACGCGTATTCGGGGACGTGGTACTAAATTTCTTATAAAACAAAGGACCACCGCACCGCGATGATCCAATGTCATTCGTGAAGTGAGTGGTCCGCTTGCGGGTAAGCTATTTCTTGAAGTGAAGGCGCATGACATTGCCTTCGAAGTTCGTGGTTCCCAACGCCCACGAGCCTGTGAACCAGGCTAGGAAGTTCACGACAGTGAACTTGCGCCATCCGCGACGATTCGCGGGGGGTGGTGCGTATCGCGGCGGTTTAGGTTTCGGCTTAGTGTAGCGATG
>CALRIB010000056.1 GCA_943359705.1 Candidatus Nomurabacteria bacterium
GCGGAAGACGACATGGTCGTCGACGCAACGCTCGGAGGTGCGGGACACTCCCGCGCCATTACCGGGCAACAAAGCGAGAAGGGAACATTCATCGGATTCGATCTTGATGCAGCCGCTCTCGAAAGAGCGAGGCACGCACTCAAAGATGCAAAGCCGACGGTGCATCTCGTCAAAGCAAATTTCAGGCATCTCGCAAGTGAAGTGGGGAAGCTTGGAATCAGAACAATTACGAAGGCCCTCTTCGATCTTGGGTGGAGCTCTTACCAGCTCGACTCCGGAAGAGGATTTTCGTTCTTACGCGACGAGCCGCTGCAGATGACGTATTCGAGCGACGCGGGAAGCGGCGTGACAGCCGCGACCATCGTCAACGAGTGGAAGGAAGAAACACTCGCCGACATCATCTATGGATTCGGTGAGGAGAGGTACTCGCGGCGCATTGCAAAAGCAATCGTAGAACATCGCGTTCATCGCCCTTTCATCACGTCCGTGCAACTCGCCGATGTCATCAAAGCCGCCGTGCCGTCTGCGTACCGTTTCGGTCGCTTGCACCCTGCCACCCGTACATTCCAGGCACTCCGCATTGCGGTCAACGACGAACTCGGCGCACTGGAAGACGGCATACGAGGCGCGTGGAGGATGTTAGTCCCCGGCGGACGCATCGCAGTCATTACCTTCCACAGCATCGAGGACCGGGTCGTGAAGCGAATGTTCGCCGCGTGGGAGAAGGAGGGAGGAGGGAAGCGCATCACACGCAAACCGCTCGTTCCAAGTGAGAGAGAGCTCGCAGAGAATCCTCGCAGCAGAAGCGCTAAATTACGCATTGTCGAGAAATCCCGACGCTAAAGGTCGGGATCCCGACTGAAACGTCGGGACTTCGTGTAGTTGAAAAAGCATTTTCACATGAGCAAACACATTCAAAAAATCAGCAAGTACGCGCCCTCGATATTCCAGGGCAGGCTTAATTTTGCAACCGCATCCGGTCGCGGATTTTCATTTACGACCGAGCATTCGTATGAGCGCACGTTTCTGCGCGTGGTGCTCGGCGTCCTCGCCGCACTCGCCGCACTATACATATATTTCGTTTGCGCCTCTGTGCTCAACGTCATCGCGCGCAAAGATGCGATGGCACAAACGGCACGGCTCGCGAGCTCGATTTCCGAGCTCGAGCGCAACTACTTCGCCGCCTCTCAGGGAGTAAGACCCGAAGAAGGAGCCAAGCTCGGTCTCTCTCCCGTGTCCAATACCGAATATGTGTACCGTCCGGGCAACCTGTCTGCCGACAGGCAGGCGCCCGCTTCAGCGCTTGGTAGAATGAGCGGCAATGAGATCTAGGATTGTTTTACGGGCACGCCTGCTATCTGGCTTTTTTATGTTGGTCGCGCTGCTTTTGGTGGTGCGGCTCTACTTTGTGCAGGTGGTACACAGCGGCGACTACCAGAAACGCGCGGTGGCGCAATACATGGAGCCCGCGCCCGACACAGAGGCACGCGGCGATATTTTGTTCACACAAAAGGGCGGCGTGCTCGTGGCGGCAGCGGTGATGCAGTCGGGATGGCGTATTGCGATTGTTCCCGACGACATCGAGGATGCGCAGGCGGTGTACACCAAACTGGCTGCGGCAACGGACTTCGATAAAGCGCGCTTCTTTGCCGCCGCCGCAAAAAAGAATGACCCGTACGAGGAGGTCGCGTTTTATGTTGCGGACTCAGCTGCTGCAAAAATACGCGCGCAGAAAATTCCCGGCGTGATTTTAGTCGGAGACCAGTGGCGCAGTTATCCGGCGGGCGCACTGGCCGCGCACACCATCGGCTTTGTCGGATACAAGGGCGACACGAAAGTCGGCGTGTACGGTCTGGAAAGTTACTGGCAATCGACACTCGCGAAAACGGGCTCCGGTTTGTACGTGAATCCGTTTGCCGAGATATTTACTAATGTGCAATCGGCGCTCACAAGCGACCCTTCCGCAAAGCAGGGGAGTATCGTCACGGCGATCGACCCCGGCGTGCAAAAGGAGCTCGAAGACACGCTTGACGGCGTGAAGGCAACGTATACCCCCCGCCTCGCGGGAGGCATCGTGATGAATCCGCACACCGGAGAAATCGTGGCGATGGCCGCGAGGCCCGCGTTTGACCCCAACACGTTCAGCACTGTCGCCGACGCGTCCGTATTCAGCAATCCGCTCGTGGAGAGCGTCTTTGAAATGGGTTCGATTATGAAACCGTTGACGATGGCGGTAGGCATCGATACGGGAGTCGTGACCCCCAACACGACGTATAATGACACGGGATGCATCGAACGAAGCGGAAAGAAGATCTGCAATTTCGACGGCAAGGCGCGAGGAGTCGTGAGCATGCAGGAGGTCTTGAACCAGTCGCTCAACACCGGCGTTTCGTACGTCGCCGACAAAATCGGGCACAACGTTTTTGGAGAATACATTCACGCCTACGGGCTCGGTCAAAAGACGGGAATCGATTTGCCCAACGAGGCCACAGGCATCATTCGCGCTATTGACCGCGGGTACGACGTGGATTACGCGTCTGCCTCCTTCGGACAGGGTATCGCCGTGACACCGATTGAGATGACCCGCGCGCTCGCCACCCTGGCCAACGGGGGCGTCTTGCCGTCGCCGCACGTGGCTACGGCGGTGAAATTGGACAGCGGCATCAAGCGCTCGCTTGCGCCCGCGCAAGGCGCCCGTGTGCTCAAGGCGGAAAGCGTGGACACGGTGACAAGCATGCTCGTGAAGGTATACGACAATGCACTTCTGAAAGGCATTTTGAAACAAGAACATTATTCTATTGCGGCGAAGACGGGCACCGCACAGATTGCGATTCCCGGCGGAGGCGGATACTACGAGGACAAATTTCTGCACTCATTTTTCGGCTACTTCCCGGCGCACGACCCCAAATTTATCGTCTTTCTTTTTGCCGTCGAGCCGCACGGCGCGGAATTCGCTTCCGCAACACTTGCGAAACCGTTCCTCGGATTAGCGAAATACTTGATAAACTACTACGATATCCCGCCCGATAGATAAGTCTTCCGCATGTACGACCTTGTAAAAAAAATAATCGTTGTCGCTCTCACGTGGGAAGCACGTCTCGTACTTTGGCGCTACGAGCCCAAGATTGTTGCCGTTACCGGCTCGATGGGCAAGACGACCACCAAGGATGCTATCTACTCCGCACTGGCAGATGTCGTACATGTGCGCAAGAGCGAGAAAAGTTTTAACAGCGACATCGGCGTGCCCCTCGCCATCCTCGGTCTTGAGAACGCATGGAAGAATCCTTTTCACTGGATTCAGAATTTATTTGTGGGCCTGTGGGTAGGGATTGCGCCTCAGCGGTACCCCGAATGGCTGATACTGGAGGTCGGCGCAGACCGCCCCGGAGATATTTCCCGTGCTGCGGCATGGCTCCGCCCGACTATCGCGGTCATCACAGGCGTACCTGAAATTCCCGTACACGTGGAATATTTTCCTTCGCCCGAAGCGCTTGCTCGCGAGAAAGCTTCCATCGCGCGCCACGTACGGGCGGGCGGCAAGTTGGTATTGAACGGTGACGATTCACGCATGGTCTCACTATGCTCGGATTTTCGCGGGATGACGGTCAAGTACGGATTCGAGAGCGGCAACGACCTCCAAGCTTCGCATTTTGAGATTACATACGAGAGCGAAAAACCTGTCGGCGTTAACTTCCGTGTCGGCCATCATGGCTCCTCCATACCGGTATCAGTGCGCGGTGCACTCGGCTGGCCGCGCGCGTACGCCGCGCTCGCGGCGCTTGCCGTCGGCAATATCGCCGGCGTCGATGAGGTCACCATCGCGCAAGCCCTGCAGGGCTGGGCCCCGCCGCCGGGCAGAATGCGCATACTCTCGGGGCTGTACGGATCCGTCATCATCGACGACACCTACAATTCTTCTCCCGCCGCTGCGCTGAGTGCGCTCGACACACTGAAAGAAGTTCGAGCCAAGCGACGCATCGCTATCCTCGGCGACATGCTCGAACTCGGAAAATATTCCGCTGAAGCGCACCGCAACGTGGGGAAGCGCGCCGCCGACTGCGCGGACATGCTATGGACGGTGGGCTTTCGTTCCCGCGCCACCGGCGAAGCGGCACTCGACGCGGAGATGCCTGACGCAAGCATTCGCGAATATGAGCAAACCGAATCCGAGCGAGCCGGAGAAGAATTAAAGGCGGAATTGCGCGAAGGCGACGTGATTCTTATCAAAGGCTCACAATCAATGCGAATGGAGCGCACCGTCGCCGCCATCCTCTCCGAGCCCGATCGCGCTTCGGAATTGCTTGTCCGCCAAGATGAGGAATGGAAGCGTCGTTAGCGGGCAATCACAGTTATCAACAGAAACACTCTTATATACTTGGGTATGTGAGAGTATGTCGATATGCGGGAGAAGAAAGTAAAGAGTCCCAAGAAACTTGAGAGACACTTTAAAGGCGTTGCCAATCACAGGCGCATACAGATATTGCTCCTTATCGCAGGGAGGCCGGACATAATTCTGGATCAGATATTGGATGAGTTGCAGGGGAATCAGAAGACGTTCAGCGAACATACGAGGCGACTCGTCGCCGCGGGGCTCGTAGAGAAATCATACGCAGGCCGGATGGTACAGCACAACCTGACCCCGTACGGAAAAGTTTTCGCTGATTTTATCCGTAAATTCTCGAATCTCGACAACACTGACGATTGATACTTAGAACATACTTATATACTTGGGTATGTGAGAGTATTTAGAGTGGGGTGGAAAAAAAACGATTTTTCGATAGTATTCATCCCAAGGCCCTATCGTCTAACGGTTAGGACGGAGCCTTCTCAAGGCTTAAATCAGGGTTCGATTCCCTGTAGGGTCACAAAATTCAGCAGTCTAAACAATAGAAATAATCAGAGCCAAAAACGTTA
>CALRIB010000057.1 GCA_943359705.1 Candidatus Nomurabacteria bacterium
GAATATGCGCTCCGGCCCCGGCACGCAATATCCCATTGTCGAGCGTCTGCGCACGGGTGTGGTGCTGCGAGTCGAGAAAGAAGTGACGGTGGACGGCCGGGTATGGGACAAAATCAAATTTGATAATGAGGTGAAATATCTTGACCGACTCCCGGCAGACATCTATGTTGCTGCTGACCTTGTGCGAAATTTCTACGATGACGGTAATCATTATCTTGAAAAAGGAGCCCTGGCTACCAACAAGCGCATCGTAGTCGATGTGTCGGAAGAAATGCTCTACGCGTACGACGGCGACAAGCTCTTTATGAAGCAGGCTGTTTCAACCGGACTTGAACTGACGCCCACCAATCGCGGCACGTTCAGCGTATTCAAGATGACCCCCGCTCGCTACATGCAAGGACCGATACCGGGAGTCAGCGACCAGGTGTACGACTTGCCGGGAGTTCCATGGAATTTGTATTTCACCGCCGACGGCGCGGTCATTCATGGTGCGTATTGGCACGACCATTTCGGCGAGCCATGGTCGCACGGTTGTGTGAATCTTCCGCCGCAACAAGCAAAAAAATTATACGATTGGGCTGTGGTCGGAACAAAAGTCACCGTACAGAACTAAATAGTGACACCCAATTCATATTGTATGATCGTAACTCCACCCTTAAGATAGGCGCGTGAAGCAACTCTTTGAAAACAAAGGACTTCTCGTCGCAAGCGCGGCTCTGACAGTCGTGCTGGCAGGTCTCATTCTGTGGCTGCCTTCCTTTCCGGTAACGAACGCGCCCGGCATGCCGGCTGCTGTTGGTGCGCCGGTGGAAGGGCAGGCGACCACCACGCCTCCCGCACCCGTCGTCGAACCATTGCTCTTCCACTACATCGAAATAATCGACGGGTGCGGCCCCTATTTCGACACTGGCACGTGCGTGAACATGCGCTCCGGACCCGGCACTGAATATCCGGTGGTCGGTCATTTGCGCACCGGGGTTGTGCTGAAGGTGGAAGGAACGACTGTGCAAGGCGGGCGCGAGTGGTACAAGATAATTTTTGACGGAGAACTGCGTTATCCGGAACGCGTGGCGGGAGATTGGTATGTCGCGGTTGATGCGGAATCGGTATTGCCGCTCGTAAATATCGGCGATGAAGTAATCACAAAAGACACGCCGCCGACCAGAAAGCGCATTGTCGTCAAGCTCTCCGAGGAAATGCTCTATGCCTATGACGGCGAGACCTCGTTCATGCAACAGCCTATTTCAACAGGACTTGAACTCACTCCCACTCCGGTCGGCATATTTCGCGTATTCAAGAAAACACCGAGCCGCTACATGCAAGGGCCGATACCGGAAGTGAGCGACCAGTACTATGACCTCCCCGGCGTGCCGTGGAATTTATATTTTACGAGCGGCGGCGCCGTCATTCATGGAGCATACTGGCACGACCATTTCGGAAGCCCGTGGTCGCACGGCTGTGTAAATCTTCCGCCGCAAAAAGCAAAAGAGCTCTACCTGTGGGCCGATGTCGGCACGTTAGTGACTGTGCTGCCGTAGGCGCGGACACGTTACAAGGCAAAATGAAGTTTGCTCTTGTTCATCCGAACCACATCTGGAATGATGCTCTGATGCCCGCACTCATATTGGCCGCGTTGATCGCGGTTGGAGTTCCCGTTGTCACGCCGAGCATTGTCCAAGCTGAACAAGTAGCAAAACAAGCGCCGGCACCGTCCGCGGTTCCGAGCGTGCCGTTTTATTCGCAGTTTAAGGACATCACCTCGGCGACGTGGCAAAAGGTGGGTTGCGGCGTTACTAGTCTCGCGATGATAATCGACTACTACAAATCGGCCGTGCCGGTCAACACATTACTGAAGGAAGGCGTTGCCGCAGGCGCCTACCTGCAAAATGCCGGTTGGACCTATAAAGGACTCATCGGCTTATCACAAAAGTACGGTCTCAAAGGCAATAGTTACGACCTCGGAAAACTGGGTACGGACGCTGCGTTTAGTCAGTTCAAAGACTCGCTAAAGAATGGCCCCGTCATCGCCTCGGTGCACTACAAATTCGATCCAAAAAGCACGATACCGCATCTCGTCGTTATCAACGGCATCAAAGGCGACATCCTGTACTACAACGACCCCGCTGCAAAAGTGGGGGAGAAGCAGATATCGACCGCCGATTTTCTCAAGGCGTGGAAAAAAAGATTCATTGTCATCAGGCCGGTCAAAGAGACCCTAGCGCTGCGCGGGTAAGGGGGCCGACGTAGCCGACCGCGGGCGCTATCCCGCGCGCAGTTTGGAATTTGATGACAGCGGCGCGCGTGGCCGGTCCGAAATATATCGTTTCGTTGCCGTATGAGCCGGCACCGCTCGCCGCGACGGTATATCCGTGCACATTGAGAACTTTCTGGAGCGCCCGCACATCTTCTCCGCTTACGCCGAGATACAAATTGCGCGTGAATGTAGTACTGCTCCCCGCGGGAAGAGTCGTCGGGGGTAATGAACTTCCGCCGATGAGTGCGCGGGTCGCCGGGCCAAAGTAGCCGTCGGCCGGTGAAATTCCCGTTGCGATCTGGTATTCAATGAGGGCGGATTGCGTGATAGGGCCGAAATATCCCGTCGCACCCGCGCCCGCCAAACGCGCGGCCGCGGAGCCGCTTGCCTTCGAGATGAGTGCTGTTTGCAGACTTACGACTGCCGCTCCACTCGAGCCGAGCATAAGGTCGCCAGTGGGAAGGTTCCCGCTCGTTTGCGGCGCGGCTGGTACGGTACCGAGAGCGCCCGTGATGAGCGGCGGAAGCGTGATGCCGCTCTGAGCTGCCGAAGTAAACGTCGAGCGGAAATTCGTCACCAAAAATTGTGAAAGCGCTACAGGGTCGGAAGTTTGCGCGAGTATCGTGATAAGAAAAAAGATTTTTTGGGTTGGTGTGAATTCGGCGGTCAGCCTTGGGAACGGGTCGGTCGGCGTGCCGGAGCTGTTGTGTATCTCTAAGTGGAGGTGCGCCGCACCGCCGGAGGCGTTGCCCGTATTTCCCACGTACCCGACGAGCGAGCCTTGCGCGAGGACGGTGCCCGCAGCGACACCTTCTCCGAAGCGGTCGAGGTGCATGTACACGAACGTCTCTCCGCCCGGGTTCGCAGTCGTCACATAATTGCCTTCGCCCGAGCCGACACCTGTGCGAATAACGACCGCGGGAGTCGGGGAAACGATGGGTGTGCCTTTGGCCGCCATAATATCCTCACCCTCGTGACTTCGAGCGCCGCCGTCGCGCGGGTCACCGAAGTTGGGCGAGATATTTTTGACACCGACGCCAAAGAGTACCAGCATGAGTACCGCCTGTTCCGCTACGCTCGGAAGTGCGTTAATTTTCTGCTGCAATTCGCCCGATTGTCGCCATCCGCGAAATGTCTGCCGCATTTCGGGCGTAGTCCCCGGACTATCTGCCTGCGTGCTTGCCTGTGCCATCGAAACGCCGGGTGACAAAGCGACGGTCAAAACCGCGGCAGCTGCCGCGTAGCGCAGGGAGTTCCCCATAACTATTCAATAGTACACCCGGAGCCGGGTTTCGTGTCATCTTTGTTCATGTACGGATGCCGAGACGGCTTGGTATATTTTGCTGCGAAGGTTTACACTGGAGCAGTATGGACGAGAGAAATTCACGGTCACTCGGCGAGACCTTGTGGTGGATGCGCAAAACGCTTGCCGTCGTCGGCGCCGGCCTTCTCATTCTCATCCTCGGCGCATGGTTTGCATTCGATCGCAGCGCCAACAATGTCAGCGCGACGAATGATAGTATCAACTCTGCGACATCATCCCGGCACGTCATGACAAATTCACTCACCGTTTCAAGCTCAGCATTTCAGGAGGGAACATCACTTCCTTCCAAATACACGTGCGACGTCACGGCCGCAATTTCACCGCCGCTTTCTTTCGGCAACGTCCCGACGACCACCAAATCGCTCGCGCTCATCATGCACGACCCGGATGTCCCGAAATCGCTGAAGCCCGACGGCAACTTCGACCACTGGGTGCTGTTCAATATTTCACCGACCACGACGCAGATACCCGAAGGCACTTCTCCCGGTACACTCGGCGCCAACGGCGCAGGAAAAAGTGCGTACTACAATCCCTGCCCGCCCGCGCAGCCGGAGCCGAGCGAGCACCGTTACTTCTTTACACTCTACGCACTCGATACCCTGCTTCCGCTCAAAGAAGGCGCGTCGCGCGCCGATGTGGAGAAGGCGATGGAAGGCCGCATCATTGAGCAGGCTCAATTGATAGGGAAGTACAAGCGCAAATGATTTGTCATTTCCAAAAAACGTGTTAAAATAGCGATTGAGTATAGTTGCGTGAACCCAGTTCTCATCCAGATCAATCAGAAGGATTCAGCACTTGGCGAAGAAATCCAGACGTAAGGGCAAGAAGAAAGACGCCGGCAAGCAACTGCCGTTCCATCAGCGTCCAAAGGCGCCATCGCCCGCTTACCAGGCGGCGATGAAGCGCGTTCAGCGTTTCCAGGCGACCATTGGTCGGTTGCTCCGGTCAACGCCGGACACCGACGCTGCACAGCAGATGGAAACCCAGCTGTGCCAGCTTTTGTTCCCTGGCCGATACGTGCGTGTCGATTCGGTCAGTGGCGCCATGACTCCGTACCTTGTGTACGGTCTCGCGATTGAGCGGCCTCCCAATAAGCACACGGTCGAGTCGCTCAAGGTCCGGTGTGAGGCAGAAAGCACGCAGTATCCGGCCGAAACGCTGGTGAAGTTGATGGACTTCATTGCTGTCGTTTCGCTGCCGTCGTACCAAGGTCCGGCGTTTCGGTACGTCGGAAAGCTTGAAGAGTCTCCCGCGTTCCAGGAGAAGTAGAGTTCTCGCATTGTTC
>CALRIB010000058.1 GCA_943359705.1 Candidatus Nomurabacteria bacterium
CGAGTGGCCGCTTTCACAAAGATACGCATTTCGCGAGCGACCTCCTTTTCTCCACCTTTAAACCCGTGAGTTACTTTGGGTATTATCTTCACGCGACCTGTCTGACGCAAGTGTCTGCCGAACCACTCGGCAATGTTCTTGGCAGGGCGGTCGGCGTATTCATCTTTTTCCGCAAGCAAGACGAGCAGCGGGGTTTGTACTGATTTGAGTGCAATCGGATTCCTCTGTGCATCCCAATAGGTAAATATTTCCTCCGCTCCCTCACCCGAATACAGACTCAACGTACGCTGCGCGTCGTCTGCACCGGCGAATATCGATTCCGGCAACAGTTGATGCTTCTTTCCGCGCTTTACCAGCGCCCGCGCAAGACTCGCTATACGCGCAAGCTTAGCCTTTCCGTGCTGCACAACCGCAGCAGCGTAGTCACTCATTGGTGCAAGCAAGATAATTCCTTTGACTCCCCTGCCTCCCGCATTCTTGTACGCCCAATAGGTAGATTTCTGGCAGCCTGTGGAGTGCCCCGCGAGAAAGATTGTTTTCACTCCTTGTCGCTTTGCAAAAGTAACAGCTCCCTGAATGTCATCCGCACAATCCGTGAATACTTCGTGGGCGGCGCCGGCAAGAGATGTTTTCCCGATTTTCTTTTCGCCTGCCCTCATGAGCCGGCTCACTTTGTCATGCCCTCGATTATTGAAAACGAGTACGGCCGTCTCTCGGTCGATAAGGTGTTCAGCGAGATAGAGTTTGCTAAACATCGAGCTCCCGAGCCCGTGCACCCAAATAACGACGCGCTTCGGTCGCTTACTACCCAGCCAGAGCCCGTAGAGTCGGACCTTTTTGGGCGTCACTATTTCAACTGCAAAACACGGCGTCATAGGCCGATTGTACACAGGCTACTTCTTGATAGCGAGCAACTGCTCACCGAGTACCTTTTTGAGTTCCGCTTGATTGCGCGGCATATGCGCGACGTCCACTTTGCCGACAATACGCACTTCCACGCCCTTGCACACGCCGAGCGCGATTGCCGGGTTGGTGTTCTTTCCGCCCACCGACACGCGCGAGCCCGCGTCGAGCAGCACATCGATTTGATTGCGCTTGCGGGGATGCATGGAGTCGGCAATGACGCGAAGCCCGATTTGGTCTTCGACGACCGAGAGGCCGCACGTGGTCGAGGTGGATGAATCCGGAACGATTTGGATGACGGTCCCGAACGGAAGTTTCTCGGCGAGGTCTTTGGAGCGTGCGGCAACGACATCGGAATCCGAATACGCACCGCTGGCGGTGATGCTCGGGTCACTGTCGGTTTGCTCCACTACAGCGTTGTACGCCGTCATCGAAACGTTGAATGAGTCTCTGGCCGGAAGGAGTGCGTCGGACGCGGCAAAAGCGCTTCCGGAGAGATTCGACATAAGCAGAAAGCCCGCGAGGGCCTTTGTGATGGCTAGATTCATAGGGTGAAAGGATTTCTCCTGACCCCTACATAGTAGCACACTAGGTCTCCATTGTCAAGACCTTATTGTGGCTCTACTCAGCCCTCCTTTTACCCGTCTATGTCCCGTGTTGCCAGCTTTCGAGGTAGTTTTTCTGCTCTGGGGTGAGCGTGTCAATCGTCGTGCCCATAGAAGCGAGCTTGAGCGCGGCGATTTCCTGCTCGGTCTCTTCAGGAATGTCGTACACGCCGGGCGGAAGCGGCGTATCGCGCGTCGCCATCCATGCGCTGCCGAGCGCCTGCGTGGAAAAGCTCATATCCATCACGCTCGCCGGATGACCCTCGGCTGCAGCGAGATTGACGAGGCGCCCTTCGGCAAGAACACGAATACGCTTACCGCCCACCACATATTCCTGTACGTTTTCGCGAGGGCTCGTCGGCTCACCCGCCATCCTTTTTAATTGCTCGAGATTGATTTCCACATCGAAGTGTCCCGAGTTGCACACAATCGCACCGTCTTTCATAACCTTGAATTCTTTTTCGCCGATGACGTTGATGTTGCCGGTGACGGTGCAGAAAATGTCGCCCACCGCCGCGGCATTCTCCATCGTTGTCACATAAAATCCGTCCATCGCCGCTTCGAGCGCCTTGATAGGGTCTACTTCGGTCACAATAACTCCCGCGCCCATGCCCTTAGCGCGCATGGCAAGCCCCTTGCCGCACCAGCCGTATCCCGCGACGACAAATGTTTTGCCGGCAAGGAGCACGTCGGTCGCGCGGATGATGCCGTCGAGCGTCGACTGTCCGGTGCCGTAGCGGTTGTCGAAAAGATTTTTGGTCTTTGCGTCGTTGACCGCGACTATCGGCATTTTGAGAGCGCCGTCTTTGTGCATGGCGCGGAGTCGTATGACGCCGGTCGTGGTTTCCTCGGTGCCGCCGAGCATGGCGCGGAGGAGTTCCGGATGGCTTTGATGAATGGTCGACACGAGGTCGGCTCCGTCGTCCATGGTAAGTACCGGCTTCTGCGCAATGAGCGCTTCGATGTGCTTGAAAAATGTTTCTTTGCTCTCGCCTTTTATTGCAAATGTCGGAATCCCGTATTCTTTCACGAGCGCGGCCGCGACGTCGTCTTGCGTTGAAAGCGGATTGGATGCGGAAAGGAATACGTTGGCGCCTCCGGCCTTGAGCACGCGCACGAGGTTCGCCGTTTCCGCAGTGACGTGCAACACGGCGGCAAGTGTTTTGCCCTTAAACGGCTGCTCCTTCTCGAATCGTGCGCGGACTTTCTGCAAGACCGGCATGTCGCGCTCAGCCCACTCAATGCGCCGCTTGCCCTCTGCGGCCACATTGATGTCTTTGATGTCGTACTCCATGAGGGTCGAGTATATCGCATCTCTTGCGCAAAAACACTTCAGGCCTTGAGCGGGCACTCTTCTTTGTACGATTTTTTGTAACGTTCCTTTAATTGGTCGAGCGTGAACGTGTGTGTTTGCGTGCCGTACTTTTCCACCGTGTATGCCGCCACCGTACTCGCAATTTTTGCGCATGTTTCCATAGGAAGCGCCGAGAGCAGACCCTTGATAAAGCCCGCGCGATAAGCATCGCCCGCGCCCGTGGGGTCGGACACGTTGTCCACGAGCGCTGCGGCAATTCGAATCTCACCGTCCGCAGTACGGATGCGGGAGCCTTCAGCGCCGTAGGTAATGACAAGTGCCTTCACGTTCTCGAGCATGGTATTTTCAGTCCACCCCGTCTTTTGCGCGATGAGCCCGAGCTCATAATCGGTGCCGAATAGTATTTGGGCGCCTTTCATTCCGGCTTTGAGGTCGTCGCCCGTGAGGGCGGTGAGTGCTTGTGCCGGGTCGTAAAAGAACGGAAAATTTTTTGTTCGATATATCTCCGGAAGCGCGCGCATATCATCCAAACACCCCGGCCCCACGATGGCGTACCCGCGGCCTTCGGTATCAATGGGCGAATCATACGCGTGACCGCCCGCCCCCATGTGGAACGCTGCGATTTGGTTGTCGGCTTTGTCGGTGAACACATAGGCGGAGGCCGTCATCTCCCCTTCCACCGTGCGCACGGTCGT
Organism: Candidatus Nomurabacteria bacterium; assembly: GCA_943359705.1. Classification (GTDB taxonomy): domain Bacteria; phylum Patescibacteriota; class Minisyncoccia; order Phycocordibacterales; family UBA2100; genus UBA10103. The sequence goes on from CALRIB010000058.1 coordinate 3,519, forward strand.
CGGGTTGACGCCGGAGAGCAACATGTGCGATTTGTATTTGCTGAAATCCTCGCCTACCGTCGCGATGATGTCGCTCTGCACGCCGAGAAGCGCGAGATTAAATGCCATGTTGCCCGCCGTACCGCCGAACTCGACGGAAAGTCTTTGTATCTGGAAACTCAAATTGATGCTGTGCAATTTGTCGGCCACAAAGTGGTCGGCAAACAACCCTTCGTAGTCCATGATGCGGTCATACGCGACCGAGCCGGAAATAATAACGCGGGACATGTCGCCTGATTATAACCTGCCGCGTTTAGCCTCGCTGTTCCAGATGGGATTATCCCGGTCGACGGGATTGAGAAGCGCTTTCGTCCGCTCCTCAAGGTGCCAATACGAAGCGTCGATGGCGGCGTCGGCGTATTCTTGTTTGCGAGAATGAGTAAACGGGCACCACCAATTTTCGACGATCTTTATCAGATAGACGAAGTAGCGGAGCAGTGCGACCGACAGCGGGCAATACACCTTGCAATTAAAAAGCCAGTACCATTTGTAGTGTCCGAGCCAATACCGCTCCGGCGCGTGGATAGGCTGAGTGGCGTAGATATACCGATGCGACACCCAGCTCGGCACAAAATCCCAATACCCCTTCATGTTGTGCGCGCCGAGTGCGCGCAAGTGAGTGCGAACAAGAATGACGCCGAGCACAACGAACGGCATCGAGAAAATGATCGGCAAATAAATGAGCGGAATGCCGATGAGCACGCGAAACAGCAGTGGACGTTTGTAATAGGTCTTTCCGATAATAACGCCTTCCTGCACTTCATCGAGAACATTTGTTGTTGCCGTATTCATACTGAGAAGGCTAGCACACAAAAATGTGACCTTACGGGGAATCGGTCACAGATAATTTTGCTACCGACTCGCCAAGCCGATTATCGTTGTGTCCACAGCTCTCGTCCGCTCGCCAGCGGACTCGGCCGCCGACCTCAGAGAATCGAGTCAAGCGCTCAAAAAGTTTCCGACGCAACTTTTTCTCGCCTGACCACGCTCGCCCGATCCATTCTACTGAATGGATCCTCGGACTCGCCGTTCGATTCCCCGTCGGGACCCTGTACTGCCTAAAAGCCCGGAGACATGCTCCGGGGCTTTAAGGCATCATGACCCTACG
>CALRIB010000059.1 GCA_943359705.1 Candidatus Nomurabacteria bacterium
GCATGAGCCCCGCAACACGTCTCTTTGGTGTCTCTCTCGTTCTTCTTGCATGCATGCTCGGCCTTTTCTTTTCGGGCAACCTCGACCCGGTGCCCGGCATCGGACTCATTTTCATCGTCGGCTCCACGCTCGCGGGGTTCATTGCGTACCGACTCTATCGTGCGCGCATGCGCATGGATCCGGGCGAGCGCGCGCGTGCCGTAGCACTTGCCGACTTGCAGTGGTACTTCACCGTGCTCTGCATCTTTTGGCTCGTCGACATCTTTCCCCACGTCCTCCTCATTATCGCGGGCGTGAGCGTCTCGGTGCTGACGACCACGCACTGGGCGGCGCACGTATTTCTTTTCATCACCGTCGTCCTCACCGTCCGCATCGCCACCTCCTTCCTCAACCCGGCATGGAAAACTCGCGCGACGATACTGACCGGCATCCTCATGGTCTCGGCACTCGCATTTTCGGCCGTGCGCCCCGACCACCTCGACTACATTCCCGGCTCGGTGTACCCGCTCATCTCCGCCGACCCGTACTTCTCGCACTTCTACACCTTTGCGAGCACCGTTTCCGCCGGATTCTTCGGTCTCTATCTCGTCCTTCGCGGCCTTGCCGCACTCAATTCGCTCGGCATCCGCATGGTGCTCATGGGCCTCGGCTTTATTTCCCAAGTCGCTATCGGTGTCGTCATTGCGTACGTCCATGTGTGGTACACACCGGCTCTCATCTACACCCTCATCATCTGCTGGGTTATGTTCCCCGGTATGAGCGCTCTTATGAGTGTCAGCAAGAAATAGCGCTTCATTGCATTGTCATTAAGACTGTTGCAGAGTGTCCGGTATGACCGACTTTCTAAAAATGGATGTCTTTTTTGTTGTTGCGACAATTGCCGTCGTACTGGTAGCACTCGCCGTGGCGCTCATTCTCGCTCGCTTGTATCGGATACTCGGCCACATCGAACACATCTCGGAGGCTGTTTCCGCGGAAGCGGCGCTCATTCGCGCCGACGTGTCCGAGCTGCGCGCGAAAGTGAAGCATGGAGGACACGGATTGATGACGAGCCTCCGCGGTTTTAAGAAACTACTTCAGGGAATCTTCACGCGTCGGCGTAGATAATATACGCATATGAAAACTCGAACCAAGATAGCAGCGGGAATGGGAGCGAGCCTCGTGGCCGCAAGCGCGGCCGGGCTCGGGTATTATTTTTATGCGAGTAAGAGCGCCAAGGCGCATCGCCGCATCGCGGCAAAGTGGGCGGGCGACTTTAAACGAGACGTCATTAAGCGCGCCAAACAGGTGGGCAACCTCAACCGCGCGTCGGTACTTGCGACTATCGACACCATCTCGGGGGCATATGAGACGGCGCGCAATCTCAAAAAGAGCGACCTCACGCGCGCTGCGAGCGAGTTGAAGACGCACTGGCAGGAGGTGGTGCGTGAAGCGGGCAAGAAGAGCGCGGGCGCGAAGCGCGTTGTGAAATCGGCAGGAAAAAAGACGCCCAAAAAGAGCGGAAAATAGTACGGCGCGCTACAATTGCCTCCTATGGCGCGGCTGTTGCGGATAGTGCTTGTCCTGGTACTGGTCGCAGGCGGCGTGTACTTTTTTCGCACGCAGCTCACGACCGTCGCCTCGCAGCTTGAGGCGCGGTATTTGCCGTGCAGGTCACCGATTCACTATTCCGTCGGCGCCATCGACCCGCGCTTCGGCATCTCGACGAGCACGTTTCTTAAGGCCATCGCGGCCGGTGAGGCGATATGGGAGAAGCCGTCGAAGCGCGACCTTTTCTCATACCAACCCGGTGGTTCGCTTGTCATCAACCTGATCTACGACACCCGCCAGCAAACGACACAGCAATTACATACGATTGACGGCCAGGTGAGCGACACGCGCGCCTCGTACGACGCCCTCAAGGCCAAGTACGATAGAACGCGCGCCGAGTACCAGAGCAAAAAGGCCGCATTCGAATCCGCCCTGGCACAGTTCAACGCCGACCAGGATGCGTACAATCGCGACGTGCAGTATTGGAATGCGCACGGCGGCGCACCCGCTCCCGAGTACTCGCGATTGCAGCAACAAAAGGCCGATCTCAATACCGAATCAGCGCAACTCCAGGCGCGGCAGTCGGAAGTGAATTCCTACGTCGACGACGTCAACGCGCTCGTCGATGAGCTCAACAAAGAGGCCCGCGCGCTCAACCTCAACATTGCGGAGTACAACAAGGTAGGCAGCAGCACGGGGGAGGAATTTGAAGAAGCGGTATACGAGAGTTCACCCGGTGTGAATGAGATCAATGTCTACGAATTCAGCAGTTACGCAAAATTGGTGCGTGTGCTTGCTCACGAGCTCGGCCACTCGCTCGGCCTCGACCACGTCGATGCTCCGAGCGCCATCATGTATCGCGTGAATCAGAGCACGAATGCGGTAGCCACCAAGGCAGACCTTGCGGAACTCGACAAAGTTTGTGGTGTACAATAACGGGATGAAACATAAACAACTCACGAATTTACACATCGCGGTTGGATTTTTAATGGCATTACTCGCCGGTGGCGGCATCGGATATTACATCGGCTACGACCAGGCTCTGGTCAACGCGTTCGGTTCGTCGGCCGGGATGAAGGAGCAGGGAATGGGTATGACAAATCCCGCGTCGACCAACTGCATTAAGCTCGGCGGCACGCTCGAAATCAAAGATGAGACCAACGGTCAGGTGGGCTACTGCCACCTCAAGAGCGGCAAAACGTGCGAAGAATGGGCACTCTTCCGCGGGACTTGTAAGTGATGTATCACGTTCCGGCGCTCGGGATTTTGAGCCATTTGTTGGTTGAAAGATGCCAGCTTGAGGGGTCGGACTTTTGGATGTCGTCCCAGAGTTTCTTTGCGGTCTTCGTATAGAGCTTGTTATTGCGTACGAACTTTCTGAGCGGTTGTTTTTTCTTGGCAACTTGATTTCCGGTGTCCATCAACTCCTTCAACTCGAGGTCGATATCAAGGTTATCGGCATCTTTGACGATCTTCGCCTCAATCGACTGACGCTTTTTGTACTCTTTTAAAATTTCCTCAAAATCCGCAAAAGCGGTGCCCGCGAGCTGGTCGTGCGCTGCGCGCGCGTCGTCGGTTGTGGAATAGACTTTATGTACGTACGCGAGGTCGATGGTGCGCGTCTCCATCATGTCGTGCATAAGCGCCATTTTGATTATCTTTTCCTCGCTTTTTACTCCTTCTTTGCGGGCGATGAGAAGAGCCAGGAAAACAACGCGAATGGTGTGCTCCAAATTCGATGCGACGCCGGTCGCCAGATGTTGAATCCACGCACGCGGAATGTTGCGCAATGAGCCGATTTCGTAAAGGAATTCAATGTCGCGGTTTGCCATTACGGCAGTATACCCGAAGTGGTATATTGGGAATATGCTTCAAGCGCCCTTCTACGACCCTACGAAAAGTTACGAAGAAAACCTTGCGAACGGGCCGTACAACGGTTTCGCCGACGGCGTCGTGCTCCCGATAGAGGGCGAGCCTCGCTTCGAATTCCTTGGCCACAAGATTAATTATCCCTTCGGCATTCCCGCGGGCCCTCTGCTCGACAGCAAGTTCGTAAAAGGCGCTCTCGACAAAGGATTCGATGTGGCTGTCTACAAAACCGTCCGCAGCAGGCAGTATCCGAGCCATCCGTTTCCCAACATACTGGCGCTGCACATCGACGGTGACCTTACGCTCGAAAAAGCGAAACAACCGCTTGTTGCAGATACTAATTACACTGAACCGCTCTCAATCACGAACTCGTTTGCAGTGCCGTCGCGAGCAGCGCCCGTGTGGAGTGAGGACGCGAAAAAGGGGATTGCCGCCGCGCGCAAAGGCCAGGTGATGGTCTTAAGCTTTATGGGCACGGTAGAAGAAGGGCAAACGGCGGAGGAATTTGCAGCGGATTTTGCCGAGGCCGCGCGCCTCAGCGCCGCAACGGGCGCCACGATACTCGAGGCCGACCTCTCTTGCCCCAACTTCGGCGATGAGGGGCTGGTGTGCTACGACCTCGACATGACTGAAAAGATATCTGCCGCGATACGAAACGCGATTGGCGACATTCCGTACATTCTCAAAGTGGGGTATTACAAAGACGATACCGACCTTGAGCGGCTCGCGGACATCACGGCGAAATACGGACAAGCTATTTCGGGCATCAATACACTCTCGGCACCGGTCGTGAACGACAAGGGCGAACAGGCTCTACCGGGAAGCCCAAAGCGGCTACGCAGCGGCATTTGCGGCGCGTCCATCAAGTGGGCGGGCGTTGAGCAGGTGAAACGACTCGCGGAGATCCGCAAACGCAAAAAGATGGATTGGAAGATAATCGGCGTCGGAGGCGTTACCGTGCCCAAGGATTTCAAAGACTATCGCGATGCCGGAGCCGATGTAGTGATGAGCGCGACGGGCGCGATGTGGAATCCGTACCTCGCCAAGGAAATTAAAGAGGCGTACCCGGATGCCTGAGAAAATAGCAGAGCGTGTCGAGCGGGCGATACGAGAGCGGGTTTTTCCGGGTTGCGTTATAGGTCTTATTCGTACGAATAAGCGAATAGTATTGCCGTTCGGGACACTCGATTACGGGCAGGAACTTGTCAAAGAAAACACGATTTACGACGTTGCGTCGGTTACGAAATCCATTCCCGT
>CALRIB010000060.1 GCA_943359705.1 Candidatus Nomurabacteria bacterium
AAATCTTTCTTTCACTTTTCCCTTTCCGAGCACATAGATAGAATCCGAGAGATAGAGCGCTTCCCGTATGTCGTGGGTGACGAAAAGGACGCTGGCCCGCGTTTTCAGTACCAGTTTCTGCAGCCATTCCTCCGCCTCGGTACGGCTCAGTGCATCAAGCGGAGCAAAGGGCTCATCTAATAGAAGGAGCGGGCGGTCCAGGAGCGCGGACCGGAGCAGAGCTACTTTCTGTCGTGTCCCTCCCGAGAGAGCTGAAGGATACCGGTATATGTACTGTTCCAGGCCAAACTCAGCAAGCAGACTACGAACCCTCTTCTGAACGTTGGCTCTGGGGATGCCTTGAATGTCACCGGGTAGAAACAAGTTTTCCTCGACGGTTCTCCAGGGCAAGAGCCCGTGGTCTTGCGGCATGTACGAAGTCTCCCCTTCTACATGAACATTCCCCGATGTCGGTTGAATAATGCCGGCAACAATCTTGAGCAAGGTACTTTTACCGGCGGCATTGCGCCCAATAATGCTGACGAACTCCCCGGCCTTCACTTCGATAGTGACATCGGAGAGTGCGTTAGTATCGCGATAGCGTTTAGAAACGCCGCTGACACTAATTGAAGAGTTCATTGGTGTAGAGTCCGTCGAAATCAAGCGACGTCACCGGTTTGCCTGCGGCATCGAAAACCGATTTTTTTTTCAGCATGAATGCAGGATAGTCGTGCCAGGATTCTTTTGTTTGCACACCCCACGGCTTCCCCTGGTCGGCATAGCGCGGTGAGAGATATTCCTGGCTGTCGAATACAAGGCCGGTGTCGGGGAACGAGCCCGCGGGCGCAGTGTCGATGAGCATCTGAGCTGACTCTTTGGGATGCGTGCGCGCATATTCATAGCCGCGTGCGGTCGCGCGCATGAATTTCTTGAGTAATTCCTTTTTCCCCTGCAGAGTTGAGGGCGACGTAATGATGTCAGGCGTCGAGTAATCCGGAATGCCGTTGTCGGTTATCGGGAATGTGGTGAGTGCAAGCCCTTCACGCTTAGCCTGCACGCCCTGCCACGCGTCGAATATCCATGAAAAATCGATGCGTTTACTTTTCAGTGCCTCGAGCGCGTCTACTCCGAGGGTCACATTTTTAAATTCTCCTTTTCCTCCATCGGTCTTTATAATTGTATTGATGACAGGCTCTTCAAACGGCGCACCGTAGCCGCCGTATATTTTTCCCTCAAGTTGCGAAGCGCGCGTGATGCCCGAATCTTTGCGCACCGCAAGCGAGGAGGTGTTGTGGGCTATGATAGCAGCAACGGAAACCACCGGCGCACCCGCGGCTTGGTCGGCCACAATTGACTCTGTCGAACTAATGCCGAGGTCGGCTTTGCCTGATGCGACGACAATGTCGGGCGACACGGCTTCTGAGTACGGGAGAATAGTGAGATCGATTCCCTCCTCTTTGTACCAGCCCTCCGCGAGCGCCACGTAAATACCCGTGTGATTCGTATTCGGCGTCCAGTCGAAGACAATAGAGAGCGGCTCGAGCGCAACCGCTTTTTTGGGAGAAGTATTTTGCCAAACGAATGCGCCCACAATGAGCGCGCACAGTATAAAAAGAAAAAGAAATTTTTTGTCCATAGTCCCTTCGCGAGAATTACCTCACAGGTTCCAAGGGTTTTCTGACATGGGTCAGATCTCAGCCGGCCATTCCCAGCTCCCCTTAAGGCCACTGTATCAGGGAATGCCACGGGCGCAACAAATGCCCGCGAAAGTTGACAATCAGCCGCAATCTGCTATTATCACGAAGTCAAACCTCTCCACATTGGTGTTCGTCTTGGGAGATTCCAAGACCGCTCCGTAAGCTTAGGAGCGAACCTCTCGAGATGTGAGACATTATTTTAGCCCGGCACTTTCTAGGAATTCAAGAAAGTGACGGGAAAGCCCCCCTGGGGCATACAAACACAATGAGCCCTCATTACGCACCCCGAGGTCGCGGCCAAGGCCGACCCTCTCACTCCGGATACGGCAATCGTCCGCGCTACACACACAGCGGTGGGCACGGCGGCGGTCGTCCGCAACATCGCGGTCAACATATAGATGTATCGCGATTCATTAATAAGGCAACCGCCGAAGAAGCGATCGCCGTATTTACACCGCGTCATCATTTTGCTGATTTTAAAATAGACAGCTTTCTCAAGGAAAACATTACCAAGAAAGGATACGTCACGCCGACGCCGATTCAAGACGCATCCATTCCCCTCGTGCTTGAAGGCAAGGACGTGGTCGGCATCGCCAACACCGGTACCGGCAAGACGGCGGCCTTCCTCATTCCTCTTATAGACAAAGTGCTCCGCAATCGCAAAGAGCGCGTACTCATCATCGTCCCGACACGCGAACTCGCGCTGCAAATAGAAGACGAATTTTGGGGCTTTGCCAACGACATGCGCATGGGCGCGGTTTCCTGCGTCGGCGGCGCAAGCATCAATCGTCAAATCGCACTTCTCCACCGCCAGCCGAATTTCGTTATCGGTACACCGGGACGCCTCAAAGACGTCGTCTCGCGCCGATCACTCGATCTCGCACAATTCTCTACGGTAGTCCTCGACGAAGCCGACCGCATGCTCGACATGGGATTCATTGCGGACATGCGACTCCTCCTCGGCAAAATGCCGACGCCTCGCCACACGCTTTTCTTCTCGGCCACGCTCTCGCGTGAAATCGAGGCGCTCATCGGCACCTTCCTCAACAATCCGATACGCATTTCCGTCGTCACGGGCAACACCGCACAAAGCGTGGACCAGGATATCGTCCGAGTCGCACAAGGCACGCACAAACTCGACGTGCTGCACGGACTTCTCAAGCAACCGGAGTTCAGCAAGGTACTCGTTTTCGGCCGCACCAAACACGGTGTCGAAAAATTGGCCAAGACGCTCGCGCAACGCGGCGTAAAAGCAGAATCCATCCACGGCAACAAAAACCAGAACAAGCGCCAGCGCGCACTCTCGCTTTTCAAGGACTCGCACGTGCAGGTGCTTGTGGCGACCGACGTGGCCGCTCGCGGCATCGACGTCGCCGACGTCAGCCACGTCATCAACTACGACATCCCGATGACCTACGACGACTACGTGCACCGCATCGGCCGCACCGGTCGCGCAGGCAAACGCGGCAAGGCGCTCACCTTCATCGATTAATCGGTTATTACTCGCTACAAATAAACGTATGTCTAAAAACTTTTTTCAGAACGGCAAGTGGACGGAGAATCCCTCTGAGGTCAAAGTGCTTGAGTGCGATTGTGGCGGCAAGTACATCAAGACGCGCGACGGGCAGAAAACCTGCCTGCGCTGCATGAAAGAGGAATAAGCGAACTGTAATTCGGTTTTACAAACGCCCTCGTATTGAGGGCGTTTGTCGTATGGGGTATACTCGATTTTTATGGCTGACTCTCCCCTCAAACCACGCAGCACCGTCATGACGGAGGGTGATAGTCGCGCACCGAATCGCGCGATGCTTCGCGGCACGGGATTCACAGATAAAGATTTTGAAAAATCCATCGTCGGCATCGCGAGTCTCTGGAGCGAGATAACGACGTGCAACATGCACATCGATAAGCTTGCGAAGGCGGTGTATTCGGGCGTGCGCAAAGGCGGCGGTGTCCCGCAGACATTCGGCACGATAACGGTCTCCGACGGCATTGCGATGGGCCACGAGGGTATGCGGTATTCCCTCGTTTCGCGCGAAGTCATTGCTGATTCAATAGAGACTGTCTCCGGCGCAGAGCGTTTCGATGGCTTGGTGGCAATCGGCGGCTGCGACAAGAACATGCCAGGGTGCATGATGGCCATCGCGCGGGTGAACACGCCAAGCATCTTTATTTATGGGGGCACGATCATGCCCGGGCACGTCGACGGCAAAGACGTGGACATCGTCAGTATTTTCGAAGCAGTCGGACAGTTCCAGGCCGGAAAGATCGACGCGAAGAAATTGAAGGCGGTCGAATGCCAGGCATGCCCCGGCCCCGGTTCATGCGGCGGCATGTACACGGCCAACACCATGTCGAGCGCCATCGAGGCGATGGGCATGAGTTTGCCCTATGGCTCGACCACTCCTGCGGTAACCAAAGAAAAGAAGGACGAGTGCATCGCCGCGGGCAAGCGCGTGGTGGAACTCGTGAAGCTCGGGCTAAAGCCGCGCGACATCATGACGAAAAAAGCGTTCGAGAATGCAATCACCGTAGTAATGGCACTCGGCGGCTCCACGAATGCGGTCTTGCACCTGATGGCTATCGCGAGCTCGGCCGATGTGCCGCTCACGCTCGAAGATTTCAACCGCATCTCCGACAAGACTCCCCTCCTCACCGACATGAAGCCCGGCGGCAAATATCTCACCGTCAATTTGCACAAAGCCGGCGGCTTGCCCGCGGTGATGAAAGAACTTCTCGATGCCGGGCTCTTGCACGGCGACTGCATGACGGTGACAGGCAAGACGATCGCGGAAAATTTGAAAGACATAAAAAAAGTGAAGAGTATTACTCCGGTCATTCACGATTTCTCTGACCCCGTGATGAAAACCGGACCGCTCGTCGTGATGCACGGCAACCTCGCGCCCGGCGGTGGCGTCGCCAAGATAAAGGGCATCAAGAAATTGCAGCACC
>CALRIB010000061.1 GCA_943359705.1 Candidatus Nomurabacteria bacterium
CTAAAGCGATGACGGAGTTCGGGCATTCGGAACGACACGGCACAGAGGGTACGGTCGGCTCTGCCATAGACTTCCGGTACACCCCGAAAGGAGCAGATATGGGGAATGCGGCCTCGAACCAAATGCAAGGCTATCGCGCCACCGTCGGCGCAACCTACGGATATGTAAGCGGGATTTTGTGTGAGGCGTACGGCGGCGCTTCGTGCAACGCAAGCTATGGCATCTATGCAGGGACGGGAACGCACATTGACTCCGAACCGATACGCAAGGCTACACCATCACACTCGTGGAATATGGGCGGTCTTTCCATAACGAATCCTGACCTCAAGGCAGTGCAGAGCGCATTCCTCGGAAGTACTGCGACCAAGATCACCTTTGCCCAGGTACAGGAAATCGCGAAACGCGCGCAGTACGGCGGATTCACGGCGACGCCACCTGCCGGCCCGACCTATCGCTACACGCTGCGCAACGCCAGCGGGGAGGTCGTACTCGAGAATGTTTTGCTTGATGCCAGCGTGCTCAACGCCGGCAGCACGGTCGGTCTCACGGTGTTGAACGGAAAAATAGTGGTCAATAAAGAAGGTGACCCGCTCATTCTTCCCGGCCCGAGTCAGACACCCGGTCAGGCGCCGCAGAATGGCCAGCCGGATCAGACTCCGGGTACCAACAGTCCGAGCCCCGCTCCGAGTCCCGACCAATCGCCCGGTACCGGAAATGCTCCTGGCCCGGGCGGCCCGGGTTCAGCTCCGGGTGGTCCGCCTCCGCCACCTCCGCAACATGTGTACGCGGGCAAGACGCTCATCGGAATCGTCATCACGGCCTGTGGCATCGGTTGTCCGTTCTTCTTCATCCCCACGGATGAGGCAGGAACACAGAATGGAGAACCGAGGAAACTTCCGGATCCGGCGCAGGCGGGCAAGGTCGACTGCGCGGCGGAAGTACAGAATGGCGAGCTTGGCGTCGGATGCAGTCACACGAAACCGCCGGAGCCTGAGCCGGCCAGGAAGGAAGGGCCACCCGACCCGACGCGCGCCCCGGTCTCACCGCCGAGTCCCTACGAGCGTCATCCGGCGTCCGCGCCGCCGCGCGCACCGCAAAGTCCTCCGCCAGCCGCGCGTCCTGCATCTGCGCCCACGCCGACTCAACCCGCGAACGCGCTTCCGCGCCCGACCTCGACTCCGCTTCCGGGCAACAAAACTCCATACGCGCCCGGCAGCTGTAACGCCGGGACGGTATGCGGCAACAGCACGCTGTATGTGCGTGATTCGCAGTGTGTCGACCAGTCGGTCCGCACATGTGTGGCGGGCTGTCTCGCGGACGGCATTAGTTGTGCCGACTCGCAGCAGAATATTTCACCGTCTTGCACGATTACCGCGTTTCCGCCAAGCGTTGCAGCGGGTGCGACGACGACGCTTAGCTGGACGAGCACTCTTGCCGCTCGCGCCACGCTCTCGCCGAGCATCGGCGATGTACCGGTCAACGGCGCCAAAGTCGTGGCGCCGCGGATTCCGACGGTCTACTCGCTTGCGGTCTATACCTCCACGGGTGCAGCCGCCAGCTGCCTCGTCAACGTCTCGATGAGCGCCACATCGACGGTCTCGGGAGGCAAGGAATCAATCGTGCTCATTGCAAATCCGAAAGACATCAAATCGGGAGAGCGCTCAACTATCGGCTGGGTCACAAGCGGCATGCAGATATGTGCACTCTCAAGCCCGACCCTCCCGACATTTATCCCTGACACGCACACGACCGGTGCACTTTCCACTCCTATTTTGACCGCGCCCGCGACCTTCGTCCTCTCGTGCACCGGCGCGTCAGGCCGACAAAAGGCTGCAACGACGACTATTACTATTAACTAACCCTATGCACGAGAACAAGACGCTCAATAGATATGCACACTGCCGATTGCTTCATCATATGCAGCGCGTTATTCTTACTAGGAAGTCGGAAATCTCTTCTATGAAATACGAACGAATGATATTAGTCGCTTTTTTCCTCAATTACGTAATCAATGAGGTGGTCTCGGGTGTGAGTGCACTGGTGCCTGTGAGTGCGGATGGCAGCGGCTGGGTATCATATATTGTATTCACGCTCCTCGCCGGTGGCCTCGTGGCATTCTTTGCATGGTGGTACATCAAGACATCGCCCGGCGTTGACGCAATGCGCACCGGTCTTACGTTCGGCATCCTTGGTGTATCGGTCTCTCTTTTGACAACCTTCGTCTCCGGTGTCTTCGGCACTCTGTTCGACACAGGCTCGTTTTCCGCCATTCTCGATGTACTTCCGAATTTCCCGGCATATTTGTGGGACATTTCGACGCATGTCCTGATGGGTTACTGGATCGTGCCCGCATTCATCGTCGGATGGTTCATGGGTCGCGGCAACGCGTCCACATCCGCACCTGCTCCCGCACCGACACCTGCGATGGCGCAGTAAGATTTTCTCTGTCAAAGGAAAAATCGCCCCGTCGGGCGATTTTTCTTAGTACGGAGAGGGTGGACTCGGCCAAGAACATTTTGCGTTGCCGTCGCAAGGCAAAATTTCTCAGCCCTGATTTTGCTTCCCGTTCTACTGAACGGGAGCCCAGCAAAATCTTTCGAATCCCACACGCGACGCTTCGCGTCGCTCGTTCCTGCGGAGACGGTGGGACTCGGTCAAGAGCTCGTTTTGTTGCCGTCGCAACAAAACTCCTCTCGACCCTGCTCGCGCGACCCGTTCTGCTGAACGGGTGCCCCGCGCTCACTTTCGACTCCCACCGCTTCCGGCAAAAAATATAATCGGTCGACACCGTGTGTCGTCCTCATTATTTTTGCGGAGACGGTGGGACTCGAACCCACAAACCGGTTTTACCCGGTTACGGTTTAGCAAACCGTTGGCTTACCATTCGCCGCACGTCTCCAGAGTGCTTAAAATACCATATTGACCTTACCCTGTCGCTCTATATGATGTCGGCATCATGGGAAAACAGTATTTCGGTGCGCAGACGGAAAAGGCTCTTGCCAACTTTCCTTTTGATTTCAGGAAGACCCATCGCGAAGTGATTCGCGCAATCGTCGAGATAAAGAAGGCGGCGGCGATGTCTCACAGCAACGTCGGCGAATTGGATGAGGAACGGAAGCGTGCGATTGTCGCCGCCTGCAACGAAATCCTTGAAGGTCAGCACAACGACCAATTTAATTTGCCGTCATTTCAGGGCGGCATGGGGACTTCGAATCACATGAACGTGAACGAAGTTGTTGCGGCACGGGCTACCGAAATGCTCGAGTTCAAAGGAAAGAGCACGGTCGTGCATCAGAACGACCACGTCAACATGTCTCATTCGACCAACGACGTAATGCCTTCCGCTTTGAAAATTGCGTCGTCACGGCTTTTGAAACGCGCGGATGAATCGCTCGCGACGCTCATCAAGGCATTCGAGAAAAAGGCAAAAGAGTTTGCCGACGTACAAAAGTTAGGTCGCACCCACATGCAAGATGCGGTGCCGACCACGCTCGGTGCGGAATTTGCCTCGTATACGGAAACACTGAAGCGTCGTCGCATTGGCCTCGCGCGCGCGGGAGAAGAAATGCTCGACCTATCGCTCGGGGGCAGCGCTGTGGGTAATTCTATCAACGTATCGCGTAAGTATTTGAAAGAACTCTATGTGCAACTCCCGAAAGTCACCCGGCTCCCTGTCCGCGCAGCGAAGAATCTCATGTCGCAAACAGCGAGCGTCACTGATTTCCTCGTCGTCTCGCAGGCGCTTACGGCGCTTTGCACCGATCTCTCCAAGATAGCGGGCGACTTCCGCATTCTCTCAAGCGGCCCCAAAGGCGGATTCGGCGAGATAATTCTTCCGGAACTCCAGGCAGGGTCGAGCATTATGCCGGGCAAAGTGAATCCCGTGATGCCCGAAGCGCTCTCGCAGCTCTACTACCTCGTCGCCGGCAACAACGTCACTATCGAAAAGGCGTGCGAAGGCGCGCAGCTTGAGCTCGGCGTAATGATGCCCGTCATCACGGACCGCCTTGTCGAGTCGCTCAAACTCTCCGCCGAAATGATTCTACAATTCGCCGAGAAGTGCGTCGCAATCGTGCAAGCCGACAAAAAGAAATGCAAAGAGCATCTCGAGAATTCGACCGCGTACGCGACGCTTCTCAACCCGATCATCGGGTACGACGCCGCAGCCACATGTGTCAAAGAAGCCATCAAGAGCGGCAAGACACTCCGCGAAGTAGTACTCGCGAAGAAGTTGCTCACCTCAAAAGAGTTCGACCGTGTCGTACGTTCATTCGGAACGTAAAAGAAGAAGCGCCGGCAACGTGTCGGCGCTTCAGAAGACGGCATATACCACAAGTGCAGTGCCCCAGAGCACAGCAGCGATACATGCAGCTCGCACAATCATGCCCATGACGTGTCCGACTCTTTTGTCACGAAGGAGGGCAAGCCCTTCGACCGCCAGAATCCAAGACGTCCACACGCCTGCCACCAGAGCGAAAAGCACAAGAAGTGATCCGCTCGCGGTGATTCCGAAGTAGGCGGCGGCAGCTCCCATAGCCAGAGCGTTAGTCGGCTCGAGGCTATTGAGCATTGCAGCGAGCAGCGGACCGAATCGGCTCGGACCCCTCTCCGC
>CALRIB010000062.1 GCA_943359705.1 Candidatus Nomurabacteria bacterium
GTTTTGCCGACGCATGTTCCGCAAGAACCTAAAGGATGAATACGCACGGGTCGTTCGCACTGCCGATTTTTCAAAACGATTCGTCTATTTTCCGCTTTCGTTCCAGCCGGAGCGAACGACCTCGCCGCAGGGCGGTGTCTACCACGACCAACTTCTCGTCGCAGAGACCGTTGCCGCGGCACTCCCGCAGGGCTGGGAGCTGTATGTGAAGGAGCATCCTTCGCAGTGGTGGCGCCGCTCCAAAGAGCGTTACTCGAGCGCACGTTACCGGGGCTACTACGAACGGCTTGCGCGCATTCCCAACGCTCGTCTTGTGCCCGTTGATACCGACAATCGCGCTCTCCTCGAGCGGTCGCAAGCGATTGCAACAGTCACCGGAACGGCGGGGTGGGAAGGGCTTTTACGGAGCAAGCCGGCGCTCGTCTTTGGTTTTGTGTGGTACTGCGATTGCCCCGGTGTGATTCGCATCCGTTCGCTTGAAGAGTGTAAAATTGCTCTCCAAAAAATCGCGTCCGGAGAACATACGGTGAAGCAGGGCGGAGTCATCGCATTCCTCAAGGCGCTTGAAGACACATCGGTGCGCGCGTATGCCGAAGATCACACGAGTGACCCGAGTGTCCCGCATATTCCTATGGAAGAAAGTATGCGCGCGCTGGGCGAGGCAATCTGTGCGGAGCTTCGACGACCGAATTTCACCGCATGACGAACGCGTTCTCCTTCCTCGACGTCACGTCGGCTCCCGCTGCGGAGCGAATGTGGTCCGAAGTCGCCGCGGCATCACCGGAGGCATGGCTGTGGCATACCTGGCGTACGCTGACATTTACCATAAGCGCGGGCGCGGCGCTGCACCCGGCCAATGCATCTTTTTTTGTCATGGACGGTGCGGATATCGTCGGTATTGTGCCCCTCGTCATACACGACGGCAGCGCAGGCGGGCGCGAGGCCTCGTACCATCCCGGCATCGGATTTCTCCCATGGCCTGCATGCATTCCGGGCTATGACCGCAGCCGTTTCGATGACGCAGCCTTTCCGGAACTTGAACGCCGCGCAAGCGCCGCCGGCGCCTCATACATTTCGGTCTCACTCGCGACGCCGCACACGGGGCATGAAGAAGGCGAGCGCGCCGGCCGCGTTGCGAACGAGTTCGGGTACTCGCTCTCCCATTTCGACATGCACTCGACCGTGCCTACGCAAGAATCGCTTGCGAAAGCAAAATCGCGGTACGACTTCAAACATTTTTCTCCGGGCTTCGCGTTCTCCGTCGCCGAGGGGGAAGCCGTTACGTCCGAGTTGGAAGCATCGTATCGCATCGTCCACACGAAGGATGCTGGACGGATAGTCCGCTCACCGGAAAGTTATGGGCTGCAAGCAGATTTCGCGCGCCATGGCGAGGCTTTTTTTGTCGTGGCAACGCTAAAAGAGAAGAGCGCGGTTGCAGGGATAGCGCTCGTCTCCTTTGCCAAGGGGGTCGCATACTACTACTCGGTCGCAATCGATCCGGAATACCGGCGTATGTGTGTGGCCTATCAACTGCAGTGTGTCGCACTCGATGAGCTCATCAAGCGCGGCATTACGCAGTACGATCTCGGTCCGAAGGCTGGTGCCGGAGCCGACCCAAAGGAGCTCGGCATCAGTCGTTTCAAAGAAAAAATATCGCGTGGCGTGACGCGGCCGATTTACCGCATCGAAAAGGGACTTAGCTGAAGATGGCACACGTCGGCGGGAGCCAAAGGAATTTCGTCTTGAAAAACCGCGGAAATACGCTACACTGTGCCCGCTATGAAGGGCAGCTATCTCTCTGGTAAGGCGGTCTTGGTGACCGGCGGCACCGGCACGTTCGGCAGGGCCATGATTAGGCACCTGCTCGCGATGCCGAAGGTGAAGCGCATTGTCGTGTTCTCCCGCGACGAATACAAGCAGAGCGAAATGGCGCGCGAGATGGGAGGTGACCATCGGCTCTCTTTTTTTATCGGCGACATCCGCGACCGCACGCGTCTCCATCGTGCCTTCAACCATATCGACGTCGTCATTCACGCGGCGGCTCTGAAGCAGGTACCTGCTCTTGAGTATAATCCGAGCGAGGCCGTCGAGACCAACGTACTCGGCACGAAGAATGTTATTGATGCGGCACTTGATTGCGATGTCGAACGCGTACTTTTTATCTCGTCCGACAAGGCTGTGCAGCCCATCAATCTCTATGGAGCGACGAAACTCTGCGGCGAGCGGCTCGCGGTCGCGGCCAACTCCTACCGCGGCAAAACCGGGAAGACCCGCATCAGTGTCGTGCGTTACGGCAACGTCATCGGCTCGCGCGGCTCTCTCGTGGAGCTCATAGAGAAGAAACGTGGCAGTGGCGTACTTACGCTCACCGACTCACGCATGACGCGATTTTGGATACACATCGATGACATCATGAAGCTGGTCGTCGAGATACTCGGCATTATGGAGGGCGGAGAGATTTTCATCCCGAAGATGCAGAGCCTTCGTGTCGAGGACGTGATGCGCGAACTCGCCCCGGAGTGCACTATCAAAACGATCGGCATTCGGCCCGGCGAAAAATTGCACGAGATATTGATGACCGAACACGAAACACCACGTGCACGCGATCTCGGGCTTATGTATGCGGTACTGCCGGAATTCCGCACGTGGGAATCGAAAGAGCCGTTCACAAAGAAGAAATTGTTTCCTGCTAACACTGTGTACGTCAGCGATAACCCCCACTACCTTTTGGATAGAAAGAGCGTGAAGAGGATATTGAAGATATAGCACGTATGGCTTTTATCCCGTATTCCCGTCAGACGATTGGGGAGGACGATATTCGCGCGGTAACAAAAGTCTTGAGATCCCCGTTCATTACGCAGGGACCGGCTATCAAGGAGTTCGAATCCGCCATCGCCCGCTACTGCGGCGCGCGCTATGCGGTCGCCTTTTCCAACGGCACGACCGCGCTCCATGCCGCATACGCAGCAGCGGGAGTCGGAAAAGGGGATGAGGTTGTCATGCCGGCGCTTACGTTTGCCGCAACAGGCAATGCCGCCCTCTATTTGGGTGCAAAACCCGTCTTCGCCGATAGCGATGCCGAGACCGGAAATGTGGATGTGCGCGCTGTAGAAAAGAAAATCACCCGACGTACCAAGGCAATTGTTGGCGTCGATTATGCAGGCGCGCCGGCTGACCTCACGGCACTGCGCGCACTCGCTCGAAAACAAAAATTGGTTTTTATCGAAGATGGTGCGCAGAGTTTGGGTGCGCGGTACAAAGGGCGGCCTGTTGGCATGCAGGCGGACATGACGATGTTCAGTTTTCATCCAGTGAAATCCATCACGACGGGAGAGGGCGGAGTAATCGTCACGAACAATAAGAAATATTTTGAGCTCCTCATGATGTTCCGCACGCATGGCATGACGAAAGACCCGAAGAAACTGCGCGACAAGAAAAAGGCGGCGTGGCACCAGGAAATGCACGTGCTCGGAAATAATTACCGTCTCACTGATATTCAGGCGGCACTCGGTGTCTCGCAAATGAAAAAGCTCGACCGCTTTGTCGCGCAGCGTCGTGCTGCGGCCGAGCGCTACTTTTCTTTACTCAAGACTCTCCCCATCGCTCTTCCGCAGCGCTCGACGCTCAAAAGTTCCGCGTGGCACTTGTTCGTTGTCCGTGTGGATCCACGAACGCGCGACCGCGTGTTCACGCAACTGCGCGGGAAGGGTATCGGCGTGCAAGTCCATTATCTCCCCGTCTATCTCCATCCCTACTATCGCTCGCTCGGGTACAAAAAAGGGCTTTGTCCGCGAGCCGAAACCTTCGCCGCCGGCTGCATCTCGATACCTCTTTTTCCCAACATCACGCCTAAAGAGCAGGCATTTGTAGTACGGGCGCTCACGGCTATACTGGCATCCAAGTCCCTATGATTGACTTTCGCAACAAACGCGTCCTTTCATTTTTCGCGCATCCCGACGACGAGACCCTTGCGGCCGGCGGGACGTTTGCAAAGCTCTCTCGCATGGGTGCCGACATCCACGTGGCCATCCCCTCAACCGGCATTGATTCGCGCAGCAACATCATGGCCAAAGAAAAGCGCGAGAAGGCGCTCGTTGGGCTGCGCCGCGATTGCTACAAGGCGATTGCGATTCTCGGCGTTCCCGCCAACAAGGTGTACCTCGGAAATTTTGCCGATAACGAACTCGACAAATATTCCCGGCTTGAGCTCATCCACTGGCTTGAAAGCATTATCGAGAAAGTGAAACCTGATATCCTCTTTACCAACCATCGTTTTTGCACCAACATCGACCATCAGTACTGCCATGAAGCGGCGGTCGTCGCCACGAGGCCGAGTGTCAGCGAGCACGTGGTCTTGATTTCCGGCGAAGTTCCTTCGAGCACGGGGCACTTGCGTCCGGCGAATTGGGAACCGAATCTCTACATCGAACTCTCCAAAAAAGATCTCGACATCAAGGTACGGGCGATGGAGGCGTACAAAAGCGAGGCACGCCCCGACCCCCACGGGCGTTCATCAGAAGCGCTTCGGGCGCTCGCCAAAGTGAGGGGTTCCGAGTCGGGATATTTCTGGGCGGAGTCGT
>CALRIB010000063.1 GCA_943359705.1 Candidatus Nomurabacteria bacterium
CGCTCGGGCATGACGAGGTCAAACACAACGGCGTCGGCCATAAAGCCGCCCTTCAACACTTCGAGCGCCTGGTCGGCCGAAAGACACGTCTGCACCTGAAAACCGCCGGAACTGAATTTCATGCCGTACATATCGGCGAGAAATTTGTCGTCGTCGACGAAGAGCACGTTGCCCTTCCCTGCTGTTTCGGCATGCATCATACCCCCCACACTTGTGGTCTGATTGACCGCATCGAGTAATCTCCGAGATAAACGCTACTTAAGCGGCGCATGGAATATGTTGTGTGAGTGTGTGGGGTCATACGGTTTCGTTGGATGAGGGCTTTTTTGCGTCCGGTTCGGGGCTTGCGGCAACGTCCTCATCACCGGACAAAAGCATCGATGAGAGCGTGGCCACCTCGGAGAACGGAATGACTTTATTGAACGCTTTTATCATAGCATCCTCCTGCATGGTCAACATGCCCTGTTTGCGCGCCGCCGCCCAGAGCTTCGAGTCGATGGGGTTGTCGAGGACGATTCGCTCGATTTCCGTAGACATTTCGAGCGCCTCAAAGACGGCCATACGACCGCGGAGGCCGGTAGCGGAAGTGGGCGTGCGGCTCGGCTCCCACGCGGTCTCGGGGATTTTGAAGCGGTATTTAGGAGCGAGTGTCGCGAGCTGTCCCTCCATGTTCTTGCGGTCGCTGGCACTGATGGGCACTTCCTGGCCGCTGCCTTCGGAGAAGGTGCGCACCAGGCGCTGCGCGACCGAGCATACGAGGACGGGTGGGATGAGATAGGGTTCGATGCCCATGTCGATGAGACGAGGGATGGTGCCGACGGCGTCATTGGTATGTATTGTCGAGAGCACTAAATGTCCGGTGAGCGCGGCTTGAATGGCGAGCTTCGCTGTCTCCCCGTCGCGGATTTCACCGACCATGATGACGTCGGGGTCTTGACGAAGTGTGGTGCGAAGTCCGGTCGCGAATGTATACCCTATTTCCGGCCGCACCTGGGATTGCGTGACTCCTTCCACGAAATATTCAATCGGATCTTCGAGCGAGAGGACGTTTTTGTGCTCGCGGTCGACTTCGGAGAGCATCGAGTAGAGCGTCGTGGATTTACCGCTGCCGGTGGGGCCCGAGATGAGCACCAAGCCGTGGGGCTTGCTGACGGCCCTCCGCAATATCTCGAGATTGCGGTCGGTGAGACCTATCTTATCGAGTGCGATGAAACCATGCTCGCGGTCGAGGATACGTATCACCACCTTCTCGCCGTTGTATGAGGGAAAGGTGGACACACGGAAATCGATGGGGCGGCCGTCGATGGACGCGGAGAAGCGGCCGTCTTGGGGCTTTCGCTGTTCGTCGAGACGAATGGACGCCAATACTTTTACGCGCGCCACGAGCGCGCGGTGTGTGTTGATGGGCAAAATAACGCTGGTGTGCAAATCACCGTCGACTCGGTAGCGCACTCGCACGCCGGAAGTTTGCGGTTCGATGTGTACGTCGGATGCCTTGCCGTCGATAGCGTAGCGCAAAATCGTCGAGACTATTTTGATCGTCGGAGCATCTTCCTGAATCTCGCGCGGGGCATCCGCGGCTCGTCCCGCGCCGAGTGACGGGTCGTCGAGGTCAAGCGGCGCCATTTCGTCGGTGGCTTGCGCTTTCTCCTGCCTGCGCTCGGTTTGAAGGTCGGTGACCGCTCGCTCGACTTCACCGCCGAGCCCGCGATACATCTTCATGATGCGCGCGAAATCATCCTTAGATATTTGAAAGACTTTGAACGGCATGCCGGTCGAACGCGCGATGAAATTGAGCGCGTCGAACCCGCGGATGTCGTCGGGGTCGACCATGCCGACCTCGAGGACTCCTTCCACTACGCCGAGCGGCGCGAGCTGGTAGTGCTCTACCGATTCTTCAGGAATGTATTTGAGAACGTCGTACGGGACCTTGCTGTCGCCGAGAGTTCGGAGCGGCACGCCGGAGCTTGACGCGACGGGCGCTGCGGCAGCTGGCGCAGTGTTGTCTTGCGTGGGAGGCATACGGGTGAAAAGCGCCTTACGGACGCTTTGTTTGGAAAAGGGTTGCGGCGCGCCCGGTCGTGCTGGCCTGCATCGAGGAGAGCGGCGCGAACGGATTCGGGCGTCCCACCGGTTCCGGCACGATTTGGGTACCGAAGTCGCGCAGGTTGATGAACGAGGGGTCTTGGAGGATAGAGCCCGAGAGCGAAACCGCGCGCAGCTGAAGAAGCGTCACGACGAGCGCTTTGTCGGCGATGTTACTGGTGTCATCCACCGCCTGCGCGGCAAGGAGTGAACTCGATTCGCCGCCGCTCGAAAGCCCCCACCATGCGCCGCCCGCGAGGAGGAGTCCCAAAATGATGAAGGCGGGGATTTTGTGTTGTGAAAAGAATTCCATACGTGATTAGCGGAGCCAATAGGTGCGTATCGTGAGGTCGAAGCGGAACGCCGGCGTACTGCCAGTGACACTCCTATCTTGCGAAAGATTGAGCGAGACAAGGTCGACGACGCGGAGCGACGATTCGAGGTCCTGGAGGAATTGCGAGAAATCTTCGTACTTGCCTTGCGTGCCGAATTTGAGCGTCAGCGAATCGTACTTTTGTCCGCCCTTTCCGATTGCGCCGATGACGCTCGGGTCGCCCGACTTGCTCGCGGGATTGCTGATGACCACATTTTGCAGCGCGAGGTTGTGGCTCCTTGCGAGATTGTCGAGGTCGAGGACGAGACGGACGTTGTCGACGTGGTCGGGCAGCAGCTTCTGCAGCCGGTCGAGGTCGGAAGGATTGAATGCGTTGTAGCGGGAGAGGAGTGTTTGCTTCAGCTGTTGGAGCTCGGCGGCTTTGCTGAGCGCCTGGTCGTATTCATCGCTCTTCGCGCGGAGTCCCTGCATCTCGTCGTAGGCAGGCTGCGTGTACATAAAGAAGACGCCTCCTGCAATGGCTAACCCTAGAACGGCGAGTATCATTTTTGCCATACTATTGTTGAGAAGCGTCGGCGTTCGGGTCTGTCTGCGCGGGCTGCGCAGATTGCTGTGCGGGTGCGGGCTGCGCCTGGCGTGGCGCGGGCGGGGTAGCGCCCTGGGCGGGTTGATTAAATATCGGATTGACGGCTCCCTGCACTGCGGCGGGCTGCGAGCCTGCCGCGCTCGCGGCCATTTCTTGCACGTAATTGATGGAAACGGGGTTCACGATGCCGGAAAGAGAAAAGTGCACGCCGTCTTGCTCGCGGTTGATGTTGGAAAATATCGGGCTGGTGAGCATTCCGCCTTTCGAAAAGAGATCGGCTTGGAGCGCGATGGAATTAACCGAATCGGCGAGGCCGTCCATTTTCACGGTCATGTGCTGCGAGTCCTGCGCCTGGAAATCGAGGGATTGGAACGCGACCGTGGTGATGGTAGTACCCTCAAGCATGCGGAAAAAGGCCGAGGGGGCGAGGTGAGCGCCCAGTACATCGCCCGCCGCGCGCATGCGATCGTCGAGGCGCGTCAGCTCCTGGATGAGCGAGGGCTCAAACGCGGCTTTAGCGCGCTGCAACTGGTCGACTTTTGAGGTGCTCGCCGACTGCAGGTACTGCACGTAGAGAAAGAGGCCTGTTGCGAGCGCCAGTGAGGCTACACAGAGCACGATGGCTGCAAGAAAAAAGAGGTCGCCGAGGGCATTACCGCTCGCGCGCTTCACCTCGCCCATCTGCGGGACTTCGCGGGGTATAAAAGACGGTGGTGTGACGCTCTGTGGCATATGTACATTAAGTAGCTTTCAGCTTCCGGAGAACGAGACCGACACAAACCGAAAAACCCGGACCGATCTCGCGCAACACTTCGCCGAGGAACGCCGGAGCCTCCGTGCGCGAAAACGGATTTGCTATTTCAAGCTCAGCCTCCAAAGAAACCTTCGCCTGATCGGCCAATCCCGGGAGCGATGCGCCGCCGCCCGTCAACACGACGTGCGATACATTTTTATTGTATCGCTGCCCGTAGCTCAATAGTACGCGATTTACTTCCGAAAACACACGGGAGAGTGTGGATACGAGCGCCGTCTTTATTTTGTCGTTCTCATCCGTGGAGTACGCCCCGGAATCCTTGAGCCCGCGCTCTCGCTTCACACGCTCCGCTTTCTCGAATTCCCAATTGAGCGAGCGCGCGAGCATTTCCGTCATGTGTTGCCCGCCCGTTGTGACGAGATGGGTGAAGCGCACGACACCGCGCTCCACCACATACATCTTCGTCGTCGCCGCACCGAGGTCGACGACTAAAACCGGCGCCGAGCCGTGGCCGAGCGAAGAGCGGATTGCGCTGAATATCTCGATTTCGTAGTAATCGATGGTAAGGCCTGCGGCATCGGCGACCGTTCGGTAATTACTTATCGTGTCGTTGTGGATGGCGACGAGAAGGACTTCCTGACCCTTGGGCTGATTCGTAGCCGGCGGCGCCACGCGGTCAAACGCGCTCTTCTCTTCCTTTTCTTCGGGTATAACGAACCAGTCGAGCGTCACTTGGTCGACGGGCACGGGAATATATTTACGCGCTTCGATGGGCACCATCCTCTTCAGCGCTTCGTTGT
>CALRIB010000064.1 GCA_943359705.1 Candidatus Nomurabacteria bacterium
AACGTCGGTAGTTTTAATCGTGTCGAGATAGGCTACGGTTTTGTCTATGCGAGCCTTCAGTTCGGGAACCGTCTTTTCCGTATCCTCGAAGACAGGCGGCTCCTCGCCGGTAAGACGGGCAGCAGCTCCCTTGGCGTTGTCGCACGCAATCCGTACTTGGACGAGCAAGGGGAACTGGTCGAACACAAGCCGGTCTTGGAGCAGTGCATCCATGCGCACCTCAGGCGAGCGTTTCGCATCTGCCTTCGTGGCTGCATGTGCGACCGCTTTGTCGAGAATTTTAGAGAGGGTAACGAGTGTCTTCCGCATCGGCGGAATGGTAACGGTATATAAATTTGTTTCCTGCATACTATTTCACTTTACTTTCCCAATAATCCGCGGATGCGGCAACGTAATTGGCGACGCGACGCTCTGCGGCGGCGGCCAGTGTCGTTACCAACCTCTCGCGTTCGTTCTCCGGCGCACCCTTTGAGAGCCATTGTTCGAGAAGGTCGATTTGCGACGGATTGGAGAGCGCGAGGCGGCGGCCTTTGGCCGCGGCGCGAAGGAGCGTGGGGCCGCCGATGTCGGTCTTCTCGATGACCTCGTCTTGCGTGACGCCTGATTCCGCGATTGTTTCTTCCAGCGGATAGAGCGTGACGTACACGATGCCGAACGGACGAATGCCCAGCCCTTCAAGCTCCGCAGAATCTTTAGGGGTCGAAAGAAGCGCGGCGTAGATTTTGCGCGCGAGCGTAACCACACGGTGTCCGAGGATGGGTGGACCCACCAATTCCGCCACATCGCGGCAGGGGAACCTGTTGTCGCTCAGGAACTTGGCCGTGCCGGCGGAGCCCCAGAGCGACCAACCGTTTTTATCGAGAAGCTTTGCAAGGCGCAAAAGTGCCGCATCTTTTTCATAGGAAGCCAAAAGCGCCCGTTTCATCGGCGCATTTTAGCATATTGCCCTGTCGGAATTCAAAATCAGCGACTCGAGAAATCTACCGCGATCTCGTTGAGCCGGTGTTTTGATTCCACTTCCTGGCCGACCGCGCCATGTCCTGCGGCACTCGGGAGGAGCACCGAGACCGATGTGCCGCGCCCGACTGCACTGCGAATGGCGATTTTGCCCTGATGCAGCTTCACTAATTCCGAGACAATCGTGAGCCCCAGTCCGCTACCACCGCGTCTGCGCTCGCGCGATGGGTCGGCGCGATAGAAGGGCTCGAAAATGCGGAAGAGGTCTTTTTGCGAGATGCCCATGCCGGAATCTTGAACCATGAGCTCGATTTGATTTTGCGGCGACGGCTGAATGGTGACCACAATCTCGCCGCCGCGCGGCGTGTACTGGATTGCGTTTTTCAGCAGATTGCCGACTACTTGTATGAGCGCGGTGGAATTGCCCCAGACACCGCAGTCCGGACTTTTGCGCACCGTGATGAGGAGTTCGCTGCGCTTTGCGAGGTGTGAGAGTTTCTGCACGGACTCGCTTACGAGCGCGGGCAGATCTACCGCGGAGAATTCCATGCGCTCCGGACGCACGAGCGTGGAGAGGGAAAGAAGGTTGTTGATTATTTCCGAAATCCGGTCGAGCTCCTCGACATTGCTGAGAAGCGTCTCCTTCAAATCGCGTTCGATGGTGCCGCTCATGAGAGCCACTTCTGTATTGGTCTTGATGACCGCAAGCGGGGTGCGTAGCTCGTGCGCGATATTTCCGATGAATTGTTTTTGAGACATCAGCGCATTCCTGGTCGGCGCGAGCGTGACGCGCGCGACGATGTAGCCGAAGAGCACCGTCACGATAGTGATGACGCTGACAATGACCAGCAAATTTTGCGTTCGTATCGCACCGATTTGCGCCACAATCGCGGGCCCTACGGAGCCCGGCGCACCGGTAGCCGTACCGGCTCGAAGTCCCTGGAGTATCGCCGAGGAAACATCGTGATAGATGAGCGAGAGCGAAGTACCCACGAGTCCCAGAATGACAAGCGAGAAGGCGACCTGCAGACCGACGACGTTGACCTCCGTTCGGAAGAACGGGTCGAAGCGGTATTTATTCAGCCAACCGGTAGCCGATTCCGCGAACCGTCTCGAGTACATCGCCGCCGTCCTCACCGAGCTTTCGACGAAGGTTTTTGACGTGGACGTCCACCACGTTGCTAAATCCGACATAATTGAAATCCCATAGGTGATTAAGAAGATCTTCGCGATTAACTACTTGATTCGGGTGCCGCATGAAGTATTCCAGAAGTCCGTACTCTTTCAAGGTGAGCGGTACTTCTTTTCCGGCTCGCTTGACCTCGCGCTTGCCGGGATTGAGTTCGATGTCGGCGAAGGTGAGGGTCTCCGGGAGAGACTCGCTCGGTCGGCGCAGAAGCGCGCGCAGCGGGCGTTTAATTCCGCAAACGAGAACGGCTTTACCAGATAGTCGTCGGCTCCCGAGAGTAGGAGCTTTACTTTCGTGTCGGTCTCAGCGCGGGCGGTGAGGACGAGAATCGGAATAGTAATATTCATTTCCCGCACCTGTTTGCAGATTTCATGTCCGTCCAGAGAGGGGAGCATGAGGTCGAGGATGATGACGTCGTAGTCGCTCCTATTGAGCGAGATACGCGTCAGCGCCTTTTTGCCGTCCGAAATGGTGTCCACAGTGTACCCCTCAATCTCAAGCCCCTGGGCGAGCTTTTGTTCATCTTCAACGAGTAATACTTTCATAAGTTGTGCTGTTCGCTAATAAGCTAGATACATTAGATACTATCTATTATGAAGTTTTGATGACGTTCTTCATAATCTACCTTAATGAAGACGGGGCAGGATATTTAGTCTTACCGACCGATACTTGACAATACCTATAAATAGGTGTAGAATCACTCTAACTTCGGCACCTTTGTTAGAGAAGGTTGTCCGTGTCTCCAAGGCACTGACTTCTTATCCAACGACGTCCGATGTGATGCTCGTTGAAAATTGCATAGGTAGAAAAGGGTAGAGCCCGAATACAAGGGGCTCGTTATTCCTCTTCTCCCGCACGACATCTTGTCGCGCTGGAAAGAGGGGTCGCAAGCTGTAAAAAGCATTGAAATCCTTACACCAGGGTTCGTCGCCTGATGTCCACAAAAAATGCCGCAGACGAGCGGCGATTCGAACCGTCCTTCCGCGCCAAGTGCCGGAGGACAGGAGATGTGAAATGACTGCCACAGAGACCGTTCGACTTGCGTTCTGGGCGCCCCAAGGTTATGGGCCTCAGGGTATTGCGCAAGCCCGAAGCCTATGCGATGTGGAATTTGAAGTGATTTCTGCGGCAGCCGCCGCTGAGATCGAGGCCGCCATTAAGAGCGGCCTTAACCTCACGGCCAACTGGGTCAGCTGGCGTCTGGACCTTCCCTATGTCGGTGCCGAAAAAGGGGGAGGCCGCGCCTGGGAGCTGCGTGGTTCAGAATGGAATCACTTTGCGGAGCCTGGGCCAGAAACCAGCGCTCAAGAGAGAGCCTCCTCGCTGCTCTCTTCGTTCGTAAAGGCCGTCCGCTTTGTGCCCCACTTGAACCACGGGAATGAACATCGTTGGGAGGCGGCGCAGGCTGCTCTCCGACGTTTAATCGAGGGTATTCCCGGATTGCGGGAAATCCTCGGCCCGTTCCATCCCAGCGTCGTGCGCGTTTCTCGGTCGGGAACTCTGTATTTCCGCGACGATGTTCAGCGGTTGATACGGATTTCAGACCATCCGTGGCACGCCCCTGAAGGCCGACGGGGTGTTCCGCCGACAATGGATATTTTCACCGGCACCGGAAGGCTACCGGAAGGAATGGTGTCCGTTGACGATGCGATCGGGCGACTGACAATTTAGTCGGTCGCGACCATCTCCGTGTAGATGGAATGATCTTTCTTGGACTATGCAGAAGTGGCACGGCGCTTCTGCATCCTTTCCAGCGCTTGATTTGCTCGCTTGCCATGAGCGAAGTCGAATGGAGCGTTTGAAAGGGATCAAACGATCCCTCCCATCGTGCAGTGACACGGAACGCCCTTGCGGCAGTGGGACTACCGATTACTCCTCGTGCAGTGACACGCTGACGATCTCGACGACAGCCGTTGTCGGGAAAACTCAAAGGCCGCTACGGTGGCAGGAGAAAAAATGAGTGACCAGATTAACTGCCCGTCCTGCGAGGACGGCGTTGCACACGGTCAAATGTGTGGAAATTGCGGCGGAAGCGGCAAGATCCCGCGGCGAGTAGTGCTCAGAATTACTCGTCACAAAGCAGATACTCCTCGTTGGGAGTACCTGCGTGCAAAATGGGGAGATATCTCTCTCCTTGATCGGGATGTCCCTTACGGGGACGACCCGGTCGCAACAGTAACGGCCCTTCTCGCGGAGTATCGTGCAGAAGGCCGCGAAGTTATCGCAATAGAGGTGCAAGCGCCGTTTCCGGTGCTAATGCGCCTTGTTGGCGCTCGGCGAGAACTGGCCGTTCCGCTGATCCGCGCTGCATTCGAGCGCGGAGATGACGGGCGGGCAATCGTAGTGGGTAAGGACCAGAACGGGCGCGACCTGTTCAAGTTCTCCCATTATGAGGAGTTGGTGCGAAT
>CALRIB010000065.1 GCA_943359705.1 Candidatus Nomurabacteria bacterium
CGACAGCGCCGATATCGACTCCTGTGCAGCCGGCAACGCCGCCACCGGCTCCACCGACGGAAAAAGCTGTGCGTATGCCGGCCAATGGCGCGTACAAACCGGGTGAGCCCTCCCATGAGCGCAAAGATGTACACGACGATCCGTATCGAGAGACACCGCTATGAAAAATAAAATCTTAGCGAGGCGTGCACTGATATAATGTAGGTATGCAATTCCAAGTTCCGCAATTCATTGAGGTCGAGGACAAGATTTTTGGGCCTCTGACGTTCAAACAGTTCGTCTATTGCGCGGGGGGAGTCGGTTCCGCATACCTACTGTGGCGACTTTTACCGCTTTTTCTTGCCGCACCGCTTATCGCGGGGGCGGGAGGCCTTGCGGCAGCGCTTGCGTTTATGCAGTGGAACGGCCGGCCGTTTATCCAAGGCCTCGAGAACGGTTTTTTCTACCTTCTACGCACCAAACTCTACCTCTGGAACAACGCCACAAAGCCCAAAAAGAAACAGGAAATCCAAATGACTCAGCAAGGGGGCTCGCAGGTCTACATTCCCAAGCTGTCCGACAGTAAACTGCACGAACTTGCGTGGAGTCTCGACATCAAGGAACGCATCGCAGCCGGGGTCGCGCGCGACGACGAACACTTGGGCGGCGTTATGGCGCCCATGCGCACTGCACGCCAGGCACTCGTCCAATAATTCAGTATGCCTCCACGCTTACAAAACTTACGCGCAAGCAAAAAATCGACGCAGGAATTCGTGCCGGTCAAAGAAGTGCGCGACGGCGTTGTACTCCTCAAAGACGGCGGTATGCGTGCGGTACTTTTGGCATCTTCACTCAACTTCGCACTGAAGAGCGAAGACGAACAGACCGCCTTTATCGTGCAATTCCAAAATTTCCTCAATTCACTCGATTTCTCCGTGCAGATATTCGTGCAATCACGCATGCTCGACATCCGTCCGTACGTCGCAACGCTCGAAGCCGCCTACAAAGAGCAGCTCGACGACCTCATGCGCATCCAGATTCGCGAATACATTGAGTTCATCAAGAGTTTCACCGAGGCCGCCAATATCATGACGAAAAACTTCTTTGTGGTCGTTCCGTATTCGACGGCAGTCGCGCCGGGGGTGAAGGGAGGTGCGTCGTCTTTTTTGCCCTGGACGCGCAAGCCGGGCAGCGCCGAGGAGGCCAACAAAACATTCCAGGAGCAGGTCTCGCAGCTCGAGCAACGCATCTCTATCGTGCAGCAGGGCCTCATCCGCACCGGGGTGCGCACCGTGCAGCTCGGCACCGAAGAGGCAATCGAGCTGCTCTATAAAATGTTCAATCCCGGCGAGGAGGGAAAGCCCATGCCGCTGAACGCGGAGGCGGCAACGGCACAATAATACTATGGCTATAAAAGATTTTTTTAGTTTCGGAAAAAAACAAGCCTCAGCTACGGTGCTTCCGGTCTTGCCTGAGGAAATCTATCAGACGGGAGTACTCGACCTGCAGGACGTCATCGCGCCGCACGCACTCAAAATAAATTCGCGCGAGCTCGACCTCGGCGAGAAAATCGCGCGCACCTTCTTCGTCATTTCCTACCCGCGCTTTCTCACGACGGGATGGTTCGCACCCATCATCAACATGGACAAGGTCATCGACATCTCCATTTTTGTACACCCGATGGACACCAACGAGATGCTGCGCAAATTTCAAAAGAAAGTGGCGGAGGTGCAAAGTCAGATATCCACGCGCGAGTCGAAGGGGATGGTACGCGACCCGATGCTCGACACCGCATACCAGGATCTCGAGAAGCTGCGTGATTCCCTGCAGCAAGCGCAGGAGCGCATCTTCGAAGTGGGATTGTACATGACGATCTACGGCACGACGCGCGAGGAAATAGACAAAACGGAGAGCGAAGTACGTTCTATCCTCGAGAGCCGTTTGGTGTACATTCGCCCGGCGCTGTTTCAGCAGGAACAAGGCTTCCGCTCCGTACTGCCGCTCGGCACCGACGAGCTCGACGTGCACACCAAGCTCAATTCCGCGCCGCTTTCTTCGATCTTCCCGTTCATCTCCTTCGACCTCACAAGCGACCGCGGCATTCTCTACGGCATCAACAGGCACAATTCCTCGCTCATTCTCTTCGACCGCTTCTCGCTGGAAAACTACAACTCCGTGACCTTCGCTAAATCAGGTGCCGGCAAATCGTACACGACCAAGCTGGAGATATTGCGCTCACTGATGTTCGATACCGAAGTCATCGTCATCGACCCCGAACGCGAGTACGAGTACCTCGCGGAGACGGTGGGCGGCCGATACTTCAACATCTCGCTTTCCTCCGAGCACCACATCAACCCCTTCGACCTAGCGATTCCGCGCGAGGATGAAAACCCTTCGGACGTGCTGCGCAACAACATCATCACGCTGGTAGGCTTGTTCCGCATCATGCTCGGCGGGCTCACGCCGGAGGAGGATGCGGTCATCGATAAGGCCATCACCGAGACGTACGCACTCAAAGACATCACGGCCGACGCCAACTTCGCGCAGGTCGAGCCGCCGCTTCTCTCCGACTTTGAGCTCGTGCTCTCCGGCATGGAAGGCTCCGAATCGCTCGTGTCGCGGCTTTCGAAATACACCAAGGGCACATGGTCGGGCTTTATGAACCGCCCGACCAACGTGGACATGAACAAAAAACTCGTCGTCTTTTCGGTGCGTGACATGGAAGATGACCTGAAACCCGTCGCCATGTACATCATTACCCACCACATCTGGAACACGGTGCGGAAGGAACTGCGCAAACGCCTGCTCGTCATCGATGAGGCGTGGTGGATGATGCGCTCGGAAGACACGGCATCGTTCCTCTTTGGTATCGCGAAACGCGGTCGTAAATACTATCTCGGTATTTCCACTATTACACAGGATGTGTCCGACTTTTTAAACTCGCCGTACGGCATCCCGATGATAACCAACTCCTCGATTCAGCTCTTGCTGCGCCAGTCTCCAACTTCTGTCGACTTGGTGCAAAGCACCTTCAAACTCTCCGACGAGGAAAAGTACCTTCTGCTCGAAAGCGACGTGGGGGAGGGGATTTTCTTCGCGGGATTGAAGCACGTCGCCATCAAGGTCATCGCTTCATACACTGAGGACCAAATCATCACCTCCGACCCCTCACAGATTCTCGCTATCAAAAAAGCAAAGCAGGACTTGGCCAATTCGTCGCAACTACCCGGCGACACACCGGCCGGTATCCCGCGCCCGGCAACGCCCGGCACACGCGAAGCTACTGCGATTGCCAATGCCTCGCATGCTCCGGGGAGCGACACTGCGCCCAGCGGGGCAAGCTCACTAAACAGCAGCGCCTTGCCGAGCGTATGACGAGCGCCGCCCGCGTGACGGCCTATGCATTCTTTTTGTGCGCCGCATTCATTTCGTTGCTACCGATGTTCACGCACGCGCAATTTGATTACGGATCCGGTGCAGACTTCACACTCTTGATTTCTCCCGAGCATCCCGCGCCGGGGGACTCCGTGACCGTCACGGCAAAAAGTTCTTCACTCAACCTGACTACCACGCCCGTTACATGGTACGTAAACGGAACTTCGAGAGCGGGCGATAAAGGGACGAGCATACAGGTCGTTGCCGGAGCGCTCGGCTCGAAGACGACCGTTGACGCGGTAGTCGGTAGCACGGCAGCGGGAGGTACGGCTATCATCCGGCCGACCGAAATGGACCTGCTCTGGGAATCAGATTCGTATGTCCCACCCTTCTTTCGTGGACGCGCGCTTCCTTCCGCCGGAACGGCACTACGCCTGCAGGCACTCACGCGATTCAAACGAGACACGGTGACCGTTCCCGACAGCAGCATTACTTTTACATGGCGCCGCAACGGGTATGTCATCCAATCGGTGTCGGGTGCGGGGAAGTCGCAAGCGGTCATCGACGCGCCGCCGCTTTTCGGCACCGACATCATCTCCGTCGACGCAGAAACGGGTGACGGACAATTAAGCGCATCGGCATCAGTTCGCATTCCTTCGGCCACACCCGTGCTCGCCCTGTACGAGGATCATCCGCTTTTTGGAATTCTGTACCACAGTGCGCTCGGCGCGCAAAACGCCGTACCGGAATCGGAAATGTCGTTCGCGGCCGCCCCGTACTATGTAGGCGCCTCGAGTGCGAGCGACCCGGAACTCGAGTACGCATGGCAAGTAAACGGCCAGGCCATCGGCGGCGACCCGGCTCATCCGGGAGAAATAACCATCAGCGCGACAAACTCCAACGGCATCGCGCTCATAGAACTCGCGCTCGGTGCCGTGCACAATTTCTTCTTAAGCGCGTCCGGCTCCTGGGGCGTCACGCTCTCGACAAACGGCAGCTCCGGCGGGGGCGGCTCTAATCCGTTCAACGGAACCGCTCAGTAATCTATGCCGAAACTCGTCACCATTTTTAGATACGTAGCCATCGCCATCGTTGTGTTCGTCTTCATCGGCCTGGGCT
>CALRIB010000066.1 GCA_943359705.1 Candidatus Nomurabacteria bacterium
GAGTGCAAAGCCGCAGGGTATCCGATAATGGAATCGTATCCGGAGCAATGCGCGACACCCGACGGTCGCAGCTTTGCCAACGACGCGCAGAGCGTTGAAGACACGCCGGCCACTTCAGGCGGTGCGACGATGACCTACACCACCACAAACTCCACCACGAGCGCCCCGGCACCTGCACAGGGGCAAGTCAAAGCTCCACCCGGCACTGCTCCGACGGCACCTACTCATCCCGTTCTCTAATTTTGAAACTCAGGAGTTTTTGTTAGTATTGCTCCCACAGACAAGATTGGGCCTATAGTTCAGCGGTAGAACGCGTCCATGGCATGGACGAGGTCGGGGTCCGACTCCCCGTAGGTCCACATAGACACAAATGTCCCGCCTTCGCGGGACTTTGTGCTTTGTGGACAGCCGGAGCGATGTCGCGCAAGTATGCGCGACCGTGAGGCAGGGTCGTAAAATTTTCTTTGCGACGGCAAAGAAAATATCCCTGATCCACAAAGTAAACAGGGCGAGGCCTTTGGAATAAGTCTTCCCCTGATGAATCGCCGACTCTTGTTTTGTAATTTTGGTGCAATACTGATAGGCAAGAGCACGGCTTCACTCTCGCCGTTCTCGTGTACACCCTCATTGAGAGGAAAAGGAGACCGTCATGCCCCTGATGGCGCTCGTCGCCGTAATCGTGACTGCGGCTGCTTGGAAGAAGATGGGATGGGCCGGAATTCTCGTCGGCCTGATCATCGGTTTCATTGGCATCCAAATCTGGCATGGTGCGACCGGGACACTGGCCCCGTGCTACTCGACCCCGAAAGTTTCGTGGTGGGAATGGCTTCGATTCATGCCGTTCCTATGCCGTTAGAAGCGGCAGACGAGGAAAACGAAAGGGCGCCGCGTGCGGCGCCCTTTTCATTTCAGCAGAAATTTTCGACAGGGAGGCGAGGCCTCCCGAATGATAAATTTATTGGTAGAATATCGTCATGCCGCCGCCGCAAGCACATTCTTCCGCTCCGATTCAACACCAAGACGTCGCCGCCGCTACTCCTTTTTGGCGGCGCAAATTTGCAGAAATATGCGGTGTTGCCTTTAGTTTGGTTTGTTTTTTGTTTATAGCCGCCGTCATTGCTGCCGCCTATTCCGGACAAGTAAGACCTTTTGGCCTCGATTTCGAAAACTTGGTGGTCTACACGGCTCCGGAGATAGCTATGCTTCCGTGGGTTTTCTATGGTGGTGGGAACGCTCTTTCCATAGCGATTGCCCTTACGATTTTTGTGGGCTTTTTATTCGTGAGGTTTTTGATCGGGTACGTATGGGGAAAGATTTTTTCTTTACTGCACAACTGGCATTTAAAAGCTGTGTACGTAGCGGTAACTCTGATTGCATTGGCGCTGTACGGTAATTTCGTCTTGTACAACGCCGTCTCTATAGAACAAATATCACGGTCTGCAAACACCGTGGAGGATTGCGCTAAATACAAAGATTCGGCTTCCGGGTATATGCCGATTTGCGTGAACGCAGTTGCTATAAAAAATAATGACCCGGATCTTTGTCTGAGGCTTGAAGATATGGGATGGGATGGATTTTCATATAATTGTTTGCAAGATTATGCGGTTGCAAAAAATGACCCGAGTGTTTGTGCAAAAATGGGCGATCGCGGCAACGGCAAAGATACCTGTTATGCCTATTTTAAACTCTGTGAACAGATGAGTGTTCGCGGTGATACTGTCCAGATGGATAGTTGCTATATAGCTCGCGCCAGCGATACGCATGACAGAAGCGCCTGCGCGTTTGTGCAAAACACTACAAGGATTGAGGACTGTGTTTGCGTGAGTCAGTATGGCTACTACAGTAGCGAATGTCGGGAGGCTCAATCAAAGGTTAGGTATTAAGGAGTTCTAGTTGCGAGAATCATTCGTGACCACAGGTTTAATCAGTCACGCGTAATTTCTTGCTAGAAATTCGCCTGACCACACCTCGCGCCGACGCGCTCCGGTCGATGAATCATGCCCCGCATGATTCATCCCCATTCAATAGTAGCGGGCGGTTTATCACTGATGCGGTAGACGACGGCGCCGACTTCGCGGACTTCGTTGGTGATGCGTTGGGAGACTTTGGCGAGGAAGTCATAGGGGAGTTCGGCGAAGCGGGTGGTAAAGCCGTTGACGCTCCAGACGGCCCAGAGTGCGACCACGCGTCCCATTCCGGCGTCATCTCCCTTGGAGACGGTGTGCTCTGAACGGGTGAGCGTGGCTCCTGCCTGCCAGACACTGTTGTAGAGGCCGGATTTGCGGAGTTCCTCAATATAGATGCCGTCTACTGCACGAGCGGTTTTGAGAGTCTCGGCAGTCACTTCACCCTCGATACGCACAATGAGCCCCGGGCCCGGGAAGGGGTGACGAACCAGCAAATCTTCCGGTACGCCGATATCACGCCCGATATTGCGCGCTGAATCCTTAACCTCCGTCTCAAGCGGCGCGATTTCGGGTACTGAGAATCCAAGCTTTACGTTGTGATGGATTTTTATCTCCGCCACGCGCGCGCCGGTGGCATGGCCATGGCCGCTTTCGCGCACGTCTGTGTAGAGCGTACCTTGGGCTATGAAGTCTGCGCCGAATTCTTTTATCTTTTCCTCCAGCACATCTTTGTACACGCTTCGCATCGCGAGCCGTTTTTCTTTCATTCCTTCTTTGCCTTTGAGCACCTTCAAGAACTCCTTGGTGGCGTCGGCAATCTCCACTTCAATCCAATCCTGCGAGCCGAAATATTTCTGCACATACGCCTCGTCGTCCGGTCGGTCTATGCCGCGAATATAGACGCCTTTTAATTTCGCACCGGATTCTTTCAGCAGATACGCGACCACCGACGAATCTGAGCCGCCCGAGAGCGCAATGAGAACTTTTTTGCCCCCGACGGCCTGTTTCAGTTCGGCAATCTTTTGTTCGGCTACGCCGTGTGCGGGGAAGCGCTCGGTAATGCCGCAGATGGTGCAGAAGTTATCGTAGATTTTCTCACCGGCCTCTGTGTCCGATACTTCGGGATGAAATTGCACGCCCCAGAGATTGCCTTTGCGACCGGCCGCCACGGGTGCGTTGTCGGTACCGCCGAGGTTGGTCAGTGCTGAGCCTTCCTCCACAGAATCCCCGTGGGTTTCAAGTACTTTCGTTTGTTTTCCGATGCCGGTGAAAAGCGGATCGTCGCCTTTGAGCGTGAGTGTGTGCACCCCGAACTCTCGTTTCTCGTGCGGGGTCACTTGCGCACCCACATGCTTCGCCCACATTTGGAAACCGAGGCAAATACCGAGCGTCGGAATGCCGATATCAAAAATTGCAGAATCAAATGGGGGAGGCTCGTTGTACACCGATGCGGGGCCACCGGAAACGATGATGCCCGCCGGTGCCGCTTTCTTGATGTCGTCGGCAGTCACACTCGCAGGGTCTGCCACGACGGCAAATACTCCGAGCTTTGCCAACTTTTGGACTATCAAATGGTCGAACTGGCTGCCCATCGAAAAGAGCAGAATGAATTTCTCAGTCTTTCGCACGCGCATTTCGTCCGCTATCTCTCGGAGAGCTTCAGGGGTGGCACCCTTGAAGATGGTCAACATAGGAGGATTCTAGCATATTTTGGCTCAATTACTGACCGATGCGTTTGAGCGGTACGAGTTTTCCACAAATTATAGGCAAATTGGGTTGTGGTGGGGTATAGTGGGGTATATTTATGACTAGTGGGAAAAAGTGGGATTAAGTATGTTCATTGGGGAATACGAGCACACTCTGGATGAGAAGAAGCGGGTCAGTCTCCCGAAAACATTTCGGCAGGGACTCGGTCGCAAACTTGTCATCACGCGAGGGCTCGACAACTGCTTGTTCGCGTACTCCAAGAGCTCGTGGGAAAAGGTCGCAGCAAAATTGGACCAACTCTCATTCGCTCAGGCAGACACGCGCGGATTCAACAGATTTATTCTCTCGGGTGCGGCGGAGGTCGAAGTGGATGCGGCGGGAAGAATTTTGATTCCCGAGCACCAGAAAGAATTCGCCGGGCTCAAGAAGACAGTCGCTTTTGCAGGAGTTTCAGACCGAGTCGAGATCTGGGACAAGGACCGATGGACCGCTTATAAATCCCGCATCGAAAAGGATGCCGACCGTCTTGCCGAGAAGCTCGGCGAGATAGGTGCGCTTTAAACCTTACTGGCTGCACTGGGTAGCTGGAGAATTTTCAAAACGTCATGCGCACGCGACGCTCACTATTCTCCAGCGACCCGATGCCGGCAGAAGGCCGTCATCTACCCGTTCTTTTACACGAAGCGCTTCAGAATCTCGCGATTGCGGAAGAC
>CALRIB010000067.1 GCA_943359705.1 Candidatus Nomurabacteria bacterium
GCGGGTGCGACAACATTTTTGACACAGCCCATCGCCGCCCGTGTACGCGGGCCGGTCGCTCCATAGCCGGTCGTTGTTGGCGCGCCAGAGGAGACGATGCCGTGCGAAGACTGCCAACGCTGTATTGCAGCAACGGTTAGTTGCCCGACAATGCCGCCGACTTTGCCGGTGTATCCGGCATTTACGGCGAGAAATGTTTGGAGTGCCGCCACGTCTGAGCCGCTCGAGCCGAGCGTGATAGTACGAGTAAGGTCGACGCAGGTTTGCGCCGCAAAAGAGAAGGCCGGGGCGAACACTACGAGAGCAGCTGCAAGAGCGACGCATTTGCGCATCGCCCTATTCTACCTACTTTCTTGAAGCAACAATTTCCTCTTGGACGTTTCTGGGCACAATCGCGTAGTGGGAGAACTCGAGGTTGGGGACGCCGCGGCCTTCGGTGAGAGAGCGGAGCTGCGTGGTGAAACCGAAGAGTTCGGAGAGCGGCACCTTGGCGGTGATGACGCGAGCTTGGCCGCGCTCCCCCATCGCTTCGATGGAGCCGCGCTTGGAGTTGATCATACCGGTCACGTCGCCCATGAATTTTTCGGGCGTGACGACTTCCAATTTCATGATGGGTTCGAGAATGACGGGCTTCGCTTTTTGCATTGCTTCCTGCATCGCGTTGATAGCGGCAAGACGAAATGCGATCTCGGATGAGTCGACGTCGTGTGCGGAACCGTCGTAGAGGTCGACGGAAATATCCACGACCGGGAATCCGGCCAAGACGCCGCGGTCCATCGCTTCTTTCAATCCCTTTTTCACCGGCTGGATAAATTCCTGCGGGATGACGCCACCCTTGATGTTGTTGACGAATTCGAAGTGGTCTTCGCGCTCGACGTTGTTCTTTACCTTTTTATCAGGGTCAACGGGCTCCATCGGCTTGATGCGAATTTTCACGTGACCGTACTGGCCGCGACCACCGGTCTGTTTGATGTGTTTGTATTCCACATCCGCTGCGCCCTGGATGGTCTCGCGGAAGGCGACCTGCGGCTTCCCTGTCGAGGCCTGCACGCCGAATTCGCGCTTCATACGGTCGACGATGATTTCGAGGTGTAGTTCGCCCATGCCGGAGACAATCGTCTCGCCTGTTTCCGGGTCTGATTTGATACGGAAGGTCGGGTCTTCGTCGGAGAGTTTGGAAAGCGCCATACCCATTTTTTCCTGGTCGGCTTTTGTGTTGGGCTCAATGCGCATGGAGACGACCGGTTCAGGAAAGACGATCGATTCAAGTGCGATGGGGTGGTCGGCGTTGCAGAGCGTGTGACCTATTTTCACTTCTTTCATACCCACCGCTGCGGCGATCTCTCCCGCGTAGACGGTTTTGACGTCTTCGCGCTTGTCGGCTTGCAATCGCACGATGCGACCCACGCGCTCCTTTTTGTTGTTGGCGGAGTTGTAAACCGTTTCGCCGGCGGTGAAGGTGCCGGAGTAGACGCGGAAGAAGGAGAGCTGGCCGACGAACGGGTCGGTCTGAATCTTGAACACGAGTGCGGCGAAGGGTGCTTCGTCGGATGCCGGGCGCGTGTCTTCTGCACCGGTGTCGGTGTTGGTGCCTTTGGCCTCGGGCATGTCTTTGGGCGACGGGAGGAAATCAACGACCGCGTCGAGCACGAGCTGCACGCCTTTGTTCTTGAGCGATGAGCCGGTGAGCACGGGGAAAATTTTGTTGGCGATGACGCCCTTGCGAAGCGTCTTCTTCAAGACTTCGAGGGTGATCTCTTTGCCGTCGAGGAATTCAGCCATCACTTCGTCGTCGTTTTCGACGATACGCTCGACAAGCTCGGCGCGATATTTCTCCGCTTCGGCTTTCATATTGGCTGGTATCTCACCTGCGACCACGCTCTTGCCCATCTCCCCTTCGAAGTGGTATGCCTTCATCGAGAGCAAGTCGATGATGCCTTCGAATTTGTCTTCGAGTCCTATGGGAATTTGGAATCGCACTGCTTTTGTGGAAAGGCGGTCAAGGATGGAGGCGTATGATTTTTCAAATGAGGCTCCCGTGCGGTCGAGTTTGTTGATGTAGCAGATGCGCGGCACCTCAGCCTCTTCTGCGTAGCGCCAGTTGGTCTCTGATTGCGGCTCCACGCCGGCGACGCCGTCGAATACGACGACCGCGCCGTCCAAGACACGCATCGAGCGCTTCACTTCCGAAGTGAAGTCGATGTGTCCGGGGGTGTCGATGATGTTGAAACGTACTTTTTGCGAGAGGTCGGCGCCCATGTACGAAGGATTCCAGAAGCACGTGATGGCGGCGGCGGTGATGGTGATGCCGCGTTCGCGCTCCTGTTCCATCCAGTCGGTCACCGTGTTGCCCTCGTGCACCTCACCGATTTTGTGCGACTCGCCGGTGTAGTAGAGGATGCGCTCCGATGTGGTCGTTTTGCCGGCGTCGACGTGTGCCACTATTCCAAAGTTCCGTACCTTCTCTAGAGGATAATCGCGACTCATATGTTTGCGGCAATACTAGCCGAAGCCTGCCTGCCGGCAGGCAGGTTGCGAACTTTCTCCAATGGGTAGTCTCGTGACATAGCTTTAAAAAAATAGACGCCTGCGGCGTCCCAGTAATGTAGCTGAGAATGCTTGCAAACGCAAACTATTTCCCGTCCCTTTCAGGAAAGTCTAGGTTTGTTTTTCAATACCATCCCTGCGACTAAACACGTCACACCGATGAGTGCCCCGATTGCGCCGATCGGGAGCGTTATGAGCCCAAGTAAGCGATACTCCACATCGGACATCAGAATGCTGTAAAAATACGGACCGAGCGCCACCAGAACACTCAAAGTAAAAATGCTTAGGCCAGATTTTTCTAGTACTCCAAACTTTTTCCAATTCGCAAAACTGTAGACCACTACTAGAATTACAAAGAGACCAATGAGAGGACCAGAAGAAATAATCTCTTCAACCATACCTTATACGCTACCACGTGAAGTGCGCGAAGGCTTGGGCGGCTAGAGGTCGTCCGGCGTGAGACCTGAATGCTTTGCTATACGCGCGAGCATGCGCGGACCGATTTCTCCTCTGTCATGGAATGCGAACGTTAGATCCGGCCATCCCGATTTGGAAAGAATACGATGAGAACCACGTTGGCGCTTGATATTCCAGCCGGAGCGCACCAATGCGCGTAAGACTTCGGCGGCTTTAGCGGCTCGCCATTCCATACCCGAAAAGTCGGGAAATCGGCGCAGGTGTACTCCCCTGCTCTATTGTGTCGGCAAGC
Source organism: Candidatus Nomurabacteria bacterium (assembly GCA_943359705.1). Taxonomy (GTDB): domain Bacteria; phylum Patescibacteriota; class Minisyncoccia; order Phycocordibacterales; family UBA2100; genus UBA10103. Next base: position 3,257 of record CALRIB010000067.1, read on the forward strand.
GTGCGCAAGGCGGTTGCATACACGCGCCGAAGCGCTTCGGGCTTCGTCACGCCATAGGCCAAAACCCCCGGAAGTTTCGGTATCTCAGCTATCCAGCGACCATCCTCTTCGCGGTCAAATTCGACCGCAAAAGACGACAACGAGGTTTTCGAATGTTTATTATTTTTTGCTCTCATAAAGCAATTATATCATAATGAGATTATGAATTGGAGTTTTGCAATCGTGAATGGACGCCTTGCGGAAATATTTTTTGAGGAGAGGAAAAAGAAAGGCCGGAGAACTATCTGGGCGCACTGCTACGTGCAGAAAACCGAGTATCGAACAAAAAAGGAACAAGAAATGATCGAGGCAGACACTAAACGCGTGCGCCTTTCATATCGCAACAAACAGTACAAGCTCGTGCAGAGTTAATTACCAAGCGAAGTGGGCGAAGGCCTTGTTGGCCTCGGCCATGCGGTGCGTCGTTTCTTTTTTGGTGACGGCTACTCCCTCTCCCTTGTGTGCGGCTTTGATCTCGGCGAGAAGCGTTTCGTGCATCGGTTTGCCTTTGGTGCCTTCGGCAGCTTCTACGATCCAGCGCATACCGAGCGCGAGTTTGCGCTGCGGATTTACTTCGCGAGGCACCTGGTAGTTGGCACCACCGACGCGGCGAGAACGGACCTCCACTGACGGAGATGCTTTTTCGAGTGCCTCTTCGAGAATGATGACGGGATCGCCCTCTTTCTTCAATTCTTCCATCATTTTGTACACGATCTTCGTAGCCGTGTCTTTCTTGCCACGTTCCATCACGTAGTTGATGAGCTTCGCTACTTTAAACGAACCGTATCGTTCATCCGGCTGCGGCTGCTTACGATTTTTGACGGGGCGACGCATATATTATTTGGCGGCCTTGGGGCGCTTGGCGCCGTAGAGCGAACGACCGCGGCGACGCTTTTCGATGCCGCCGGTGTCGAGCTTACCGCGGACGATGGTGTAACGAAGACCG
>CALRIB010000068.1 GCA_943359705.1 Candidatus Nomurabacteria bacterium
AAAAAAGCATTTGACGGCCAGCTCGAATTTGAACTTACGCTCGTGCCGTACAAGGGCGACGACTCTTGGGTGGAAGGAACGCTACAAGAAATCAACAAATGCCTCGATAGTGATGAATTGCCAAAACCAAGTGATGCATGCGACTACTGCAAGTATCGCGAGACTGTCGGGAAGAAGCTGATGGCGTTTGCACCCAAAAAGAAAACGGGCGCATGACTACTTGCTTAGTTGCGCAAGTAAGCAAATAAGAATGTATGAGCACACAAACATTTTCCGACAAAGTGCGGGCTATCGTGAAGAAAATTCCGAAAGGGAAGACGATGACGTACAAGCAGGTAGCAGCCAAAGCCGGCAACTCTAAGGCGGCACGCGCCGTTGGCGCTGTTATGCGCACCAACTACGACTACAGCATCCCGTGCCACCGTGTCGTCCGCTCCGACGGCGGCATGGGCGGATACAATCGCGGCGGCTCTCTAAAGAAACAAGCCATTTTGCGCGAAGAAGCAATACATTGAGTCATGAGTGAAGTTCGGGAGTCAGACGTGAAGATAGAAGCCTCGTGGAAGAAGGCACTGGAAGAGGAGATTGGTAAGGATTATTTCAAAACACTGCGCGAGTTTGTGAAGGAGGAATACAAGCACGCAATTATTTACCCGCCGCCGAAAAACATCTTCCGCGCCTTCGAACTCACCCCATTCGACAAAGTCGAAGTCGTAATCCTTGGCCAAGACCCCTATCACGGACCGAATCAAGCCAACGGCCTTTGCTTTGCGGTCAATGAGGGCGTGCCATTGCCGCCATCACTCCAAAATATCTTCAAAGAAATAGAAAGCGATTTGGGACAAAAACTTATCCACCGGACAGGGGATTTGGAACGCTGGGCCAAGCAGGGAGTATTGCTTCTCAACGCAACACTGACGGTAAAAGCTCGTACGGCCGGCTCGCACCAAGGGAAAGGATGGGAAGAATTCACCGATGCGGTCATCCGTACACTGTCCGACAGAAAGGAAAATCTTGTATTCATCCTCTGGGGCAACTACGCCAAATCCAAAGGTGCCCACATCGACCGCTTCAAGCACTGCGTGATCGAATCCGCCCACCCGTCTCCCTTCTCCGCCTCCAACGGCTTCTTCGGCTCCAAACCCTTCAGCAAAACCAACCACTACCTCATCACGCAGGACAAAAAACCAATTGATTGGTTGTCATAATATCTTCCCATTCGTAAGCTATCGTCAACAAATGGGAAGCTGAACGAAGGATGATATTTCCTGCCTACACGTGTAAGAGTTTCAACAGCTCGCCCTTATGCAAGTGCGGACCGATTATAGCGAGGTTGAGGGATTCGGTCTTGAAGATGTTCTCGGCGATGCGCTGGACGTCGGCTGAGGTGACTTTGTCGATGCCTTTACGGAGTTCGTCAATTGAGCGAATTTTGCCGAGGTTGATGAGAGAAGTGGCGGCGTTTTCGGCGATAGCGTCGCTGGTCTCGAGTTCGAGAGCCAGGCCACCTTTGAGGTGCGCTTTTGCCTTGGCCAATTCTTTCGGTGATACAGCGGCACGCTTTATCTTTTTGAATTCATCGAGAATCGTCAAGACCGTTTTCTCTAGGTTCTTGTGCTCCACACCAGCCTGCACTACAAAGTAGCCCACATCGGGGTACTTGTCGGTGCGGCCGCGGACAAAGTAGGCGAGGCCGCGCTTCTCGCGGACCTCGAGGAAGAGGCGGCTGCTCATTCCGCTACCAAGAATGGCAGAAAGGACTTCGAGCGCGTACTCGTCTTTGTGGAGATACGGATAGGCGGGTACGCCGAGCATCAGCTGCGTCTGGTCGGTCTTCTTTTCCTTTATCTCAATCCGCGGTGCTGTCTGATTAAAGGCGAAGTGCTGATGAGCGGGAAGCGTGCCGCTTGTGAGGTGCGCGAACTCTTTTTTGATTTTTGCCAGCACTTTCGGGTTGGAGAACGAACCGGCGACACAGACCACGGTGTTGGCCGGAGTGTAATTGCGCTTGAGGTATGTTGTGAAGTCCTGGCGGGAGAAGGACAAAATGTTGGCCTTCGGACCGAGAATGGTGCGTCCGAGTGCCGCATCTCGTCCAAACAGAAGACCCTCAAAGACGTCATTAATCGTACGGATAGGCATGTCCTCGTACATATTTATCTCCTGAATGATGGCACCACGCTCTTTGTTGATCTCCTCTTGCGGCAATTTTGAATTGAGGAAAATGTCGAGCACGCAATCGAGGGCGGTGTCGAGATACTTGGAGCTGACCTTGGCGTGGTAGGCCGTACGCTCCTTTGCGGTGAAAGCGTTGTATTCGCTGCCGACGCCGTCCAGCTCCTCGCTTATCGCCTTGGCGTTCGACCGCTTCTTGGTGCCCTTGAAGAACATGTGCTCCAAGAAGTGGGCGAGGCCGTTCTCTTTTTCGTTCTCGTACCGTGAGCCGGTACCGGTCATTACGAGCACGGTCGCCGTCTCCGTGCCCGGCATGGGCGCAAGGACAATCCTGAGGCCGTTGGAGAGTGTCTGAATGTCGTATTTCACCCCGTTAGAAGCCATAGGATGTTTTGAGATTAGTCATGATGTTGATATTGACAGAAATTAAGGAAGTTTCTAACGGGGTGAATCGTCCGCGCATAGTATCTCCTTATCACTTTAAGGACAACACAAAAGTGATATAACTACCCGATGAACATCAGCGAAATACGGCAGAAGTATTTCGATTTCTTCCAAGCGCAGGGACACGCGCACATCCCATCGGCGCCGCTCGTGCCCCAGAACGACCCGACTACCTTGTTCACCGGCTCCGGCATGCAGCCGCTCATTCCGTATCTTCTGGGCAAAGACCATCCCTCGGGTAAACGGCTTGTGGACTCGCAAAAGTCCTTTCGCGCAGAAGACATTGAGGAAGTGGGGGACAACCGTCACACGACCTTTTTCGAAATGCTCGGTAACTGGTCGCTCGGGGATTATTTCAAAAAAGAGCAATTGCCGTGGTTCTTCGAATTTCTGACAAAGGAAGTCGGTCTTGATGCCTCAAAACTCTATGTAACTGCCTTTATCGGAGACGAGCAGAACGGTATTCCGAAAGACACTGAATCGACCGCGATTTGGAAAGAACTGTTTGTGAGCGAGGGAATCGATGCGGAGATAGTCGAAATTGGGAGCGAGTCGGACGGATACCGGCTCGGCATGCGAGGAGGAAGAATTTTTTACTACGACGCACGCAAGAACTGGTGGAGCCGTTCGGGAATCCCCGAAAATATGCCGGCAGGGGAGCCGGGCGGGCCGGATTCCGAGGTCTTTTACGATTTCGGGACTCCGCACGATGCGAAATTTGGTGATGAATGCCATCCCAACTGTGACTGCGGACGATTTTTGGAGATAGGGAACTCCGTTTTTATGCAGTACATAAAAAAGGATGACGGTACCTTCGCTCTTTTGCCCAAGCAAAACGTGGACTTCGGCGGTGGCTTGGAACGCATTGCAGCCGCGCACAACGGTAACCCCGATGTCTTTCGCATCGACGCTTTTCTCGAAATAATTCAGCTGCTCGAACACTTTTCAAAGAAAGGCTACGACGACGGCCGCTACACGCGCTCGTTCCGCATCGTCGCCGACCACATTCGCGCTACCACCTTTATGCTTGCCGACGGCGTCAAACCTTCCAACGCCGAACGCGGGTACGTACTCCGTCGCCTCATTCGCCGCGCTTCCTGGCACGCGTCCAAGCTCGGTGTGGAAGACAAAGACATCGACGACAGTATGCTCATGCGCGCGGCCGTGATGACAATAGAGAAGTACAAAGCAGCCTATCCGGAGCTCGGTGGCGAAGCAATGTACGAACTCATTCGGGCTGAGATACAAAAGGAAGAACTGCAATTTGCGCACGTGCTGACGCAGGGGGTAAAAGAATGGCAAAAAGAACTTGATACCGCAACGAACAAAGTTCTCGGAGGCGACGCTATCTTCAAATTGGTCACGACGCACGGGCTCCCGTACGAAATGATAGAGGAATTAGCCGCAGAGCGTGAAATAGACCTCGATGAGACAGGATTTAAAGTGCACATGCAAAAGCATCGCGAAATCTCGCGCGCAGGTATCGTGCAGAAATTTAAAGGCGGACTGGCAGACACTTCAGAAAAGACGACT
>CALRIB010000069.1 GCA_943359705.1 Candidatus Nomurabacteria bacterium
CCGGAGCATATTTTAATGAGAAAATCGATGCTAACGTCATGCGTCTCGGCATCGGACTGTACGGTTTCAACGTTTCTCTCAAGCAACTCGAGCTGCGTCCCGCGTTGGAAATGACTGCTCGCATATCTTCCGTGAGGACGATTGCTGCAGGCGAACAGGTAGGCTACAACGCCACATTTACGGCAACCGAGGAGATGCGCGTTGCCACGATTCCCGTGGGCTACACGGAAGGTCTCGACAGACGGCTCTCGAGCAAAGGCTCGGTAACTGTATGCAGCACGAGCTGTCCCATCATCGGACGGGTGAGTATGAACATCACCTCTGTTGATGTCTCGGACGTCCCCGATGTTCGCATCGACGAACCCGTCACCGTAATCAGCGCAAAGCCGTCCGACCCGAATTCCATCGAATCAATGGCGCGGGTATGCGGCACGATTCCCTACGAACTTCTCGTCCGTATTCCTGCACACCTCAGACGAGTCGTGTATTAAAGAAGCTTGTGGATGAGCCAGGTGAGAACTGAAAGCACCAGCGCACCGAGAAGCGCGGCGAGGAACGTTGAAACTTCAAAGCCGGGGACGATAAGCGCCATCGCATAAAAAAGGAGTGCGTTGAGGACAAAAGAGAATAGCCCGAAGGTAATGATAGTGATGGGAAGCGTGAGGATGGTGAGCACCGGCCGGATAACCATGGTGAGTACGGACCACACCAAAGCGGCCAAGAGTATCGTCGTCCAGCCGCCGGTCACATAAATTCCCGGCACCAGATTGACGGTCAGTAAAACCGCCGCAACTGGTCCCAAATATTTAAGCACCGTACGCATAGGTACATCGTAACTCTTTTTAAAACCCTACGCGAGCGCGTATGTGTTCTGCCGAATGTCTCGCGTACTTCAAAGAAAAAAGCGAGCCGGGTATGAGCGTTTTTGGGGTCTTCGCGCAGTACTCAAACTTCCTAGCGAAATTCTGTCGCGGTGCGCATTTTGAGGGGTGTCTCGCAGCGCGTCGTCTGCCGACCCCAGACAGCGAGAGTCAGCGCTGCGCCAGCAGGCGCAGACAGCGACCCCGAGAAATGCGTGCCGCGACAGAATTCGCGTCTCACTCCCACGCCTTTTCATCCTCCTCCCCCGTCACTCCAAACGTTTCTTCATCCTCGTCTTCAGCCGTCTCATCGAGCACTTCCTCAGCTGCCCCCTCGGGAAGTTCTTTCTCCTTTTCTTCGTCGTCGCGATGTTTGTCTTTGTAAGCCATATGCTACGTTGCTAACTCCTAAACACGACCATAGTACCGAGACTAGTAATCTCTGCAAGAGATGAGACGTTTGGGTGTGAATAACCCCAGCACGACACCTCTCACATCCTTACACGAGTGCGAACAAAGAAATGATGAAAAATCACTGGTTATGGCGTCAAATTCGCTGAGGTGAGTGCGGGGCAGGCTTTACCGTTATAATCGCTCGTATGGCTCCGAACGATTTAGTGACGCAGCATTTTCGGCTGACTTCCGTGCAGCAGACAGCCCTGAGGCGGCTTGGCATCGCGACGGTCGGCGACCTACTGCGCCACTTCCCTTCTCGGTATGAAGTAGCGGGTACCTCGGTGCGCGTGCAAGGGCTCGTCCCCGGCGCCAAGGTCACGCTCTTCGGCACGGTCGGCGGACTAAAAGCAAAGAAACTCTGGAAAAGTCGGCGCAACATCACCGAGGGCTGGTTCGAGGATTCATCGGGCCGCGTCAAAGTGATGTGGTTCAACCAGCCGTACATGGCGTCGTACATCACCGAAGGCAGCGCGGTGAAAATGTCCGGCACCGTGGGGGGCAGCGCCGAGCGGCCGTATATTTCCAATCCGGAGGTCGAGCAACTTCCACCGGGAATGATACCGGAAGGATTGTTCGACACGGAAAATGCGAGCGAAACGCCGACCATCTTTCCCGTCTACCCCGAAAGCCGCGGTGTTACTTCGCTGTGGTTCCTCCACGCAATGAAACGAGTGCTCGAAAGCGGCGTGCTCTCGCGTATCGAAGACCCGATACCGAGGGATGTGCGCGAGCGGTATCACCTACCCGACCTCGCAACCGCGCTCGTATGGGTACACTCGCCCGAGAAACAGTCCCATGCGGAGGTGGCTCGTAAACGATTTTCGTTCGAAGAGATATTTTCCATTCAAGTCGCACGTTCGCTCGAACGCGCGGAAAATGATTCACAGATTTCGTTCCCGATGCCGGAGGCGGAGAGTCTGGTCGACAAGTTTCTTGCTTCGGTCGACGTAACACCGACCGGCGCGCAACGACGTGCAATTGCGGATGTCATCAAGAGTTTCCGGCAGCCGCACCCGATGGCGCGGCTTCTCGAAGGCGATGTGGGAAGCGGCAAAACGCTTGTGGCTGCGGCAAGCGCCTACGCAGTAGTGAATTCTCGTCCGCCCGGCCGACAGAGCGGAACACTACAAGTAGCCTATATGGCGCCTACTGAAATTTTGGCGGGGCAGCATTTTCAATCGTTTATAGAATACTTTAAGCATCTCCCCATCAACATCGCACTCATTACCGGAAGCGGATGCAAAAAATTCCCCTCCAAAGTCGCGCGGGGTGGTGCGACTGACATCTCAAGAACGCAGTTACTGAAATGGGTCGCCAACGGTGAGATCGCGATGGTGGTGGGTACACATGCTCTCATCCAAAAGTCGGTTAAATTTCAGCACCTGGCATACGCGATAGTGGACGAGCAGCACCGATTTGGCACCAAGCAACGCCGGGCACTCTCTCACAAGGGTGACCTGCCTGCCGGCAGGCAGGTGCCGCTACCGCATTTTCTAAGCATGACTGCTACCCCCATCCCGCGAACACTGGCACTCACGTTATACGGCGACTTGGACATTTCCCTGCTCGACGAACTCCCGCCCGGTCGCGCGAAAGTCACGACGAGCATCGTAACGAAAGAAAAACGGGCGGGCGTATACGAGCAAGTGCGTGCGGAACTCAAGAAGGGTCGGCAGGCGTTCGTCATTTGTCCGCGCATCAATGAGCCTGACCCGGCCAAGATTAATGCGCTGCAGGCGAAGAGCGCGAAGGCGGAGGCAAAGCGATTACAAAAAGATGTTTTTCCCGAATTCCGCGTCGGACTTCTGCACGGAGCGGTAAAACCCGCGGAGAAAGACGAGGTGATGCGGCAATTCGCCGCGCACGAAATAGACATTCTCGTAGCCACATCAGTGGTCGAAGTCGGCATCAACGTGCCGAATGCGACGGTGATTATGATAGAAGGCGCCGAACGATTCGGCTTGGCACAGCTCCACCAACTACGCGGACGCGTGATGCGCTCCTCGTATCCGCCGCATTGCTTCCTCCTCCCTGAGAGTAAGGGCGAGATGTCGATGAAACGGCTTCGGGCACTCGAGAGCAGCTCAGACGGCTTCAAGCTTGCCGAGGCAGACCTGGAGAATCGCGGCGCGGGCGACCTCTACGGAAGACAGCAATGGGGTGTAAGCGACCTCGGAATGGAAGCGCTGAAAAATATCAAACTCATTCAAGCGGCGCGCGAAGAGGCGCAGAAAATCGTCGCCGAGAATCCCACACTTTCAAAATACCAAGCTCTCGCTGAGCGAGTCGCGAGCGCGGGCTCCGAATTACATCGCGAATAAATTATTGTGTGCTGTTGTTGTCGCAGGATCCGCAGCTCGTGCCTGATATTCCCGCGGATTTGAGGCACTGCCCGATAGGGCACGATAGGGTTGAAGCACCGCTGTTGGGATTCACACTGCTGTTGCACGGAATTTCCGACAAGTACGTAATACCGCCGTATCCCACACACGTGTACGTCCCCTGCCCCGCCGCTCCTCCCACCGTGCTCGGAATCCATCCGCCGCCCGCGCACATAAGCGTAACCCCGCCGCTGTAGCGCGTCGCGCCATAGGGATATTGCGCCGTGTTCCAAAAGCATGTCGCGTTGGTAAACGCATCAAGCGGGTTTGGTGCTTGTGAGGAATTGGCGGATGACGTTG
>CALRIB010000070.1 GCA_943359705.1 Candidatus Nomurabacteria bacterium
CCCCAGTTCCACCTCGCAGACGGCCGCACAAACGAGCAACGTTACCATCACGCCGATTGTACCGAGCCCACAGACTTCGTTCGGCGGAAGCGAAATCTCTCCTGATTTGAACCAAGTCTCGCCGTTCGCCGGCATCATCGTCGAAATGCGCCAATTCGTTGCCTCGCTATTGAGTTTCCTCCACAGATAGGCGACACTGCTGTATGACTTTCGAACCATACGCCGCCAGGACGCACGAGAAAATGCGGGAAGTGCTTATGAGCCCGGACGCTGCCGGTCCGGCACTCCACTACCACATGATTCGGGGCGGCTCAGAGAAGCGGAATATCACGGTGTGGGAATCCGGCACCGTTGGAGGCGAATACATCAAAGCCTATGGGCACTACCATGTCGACGATTTGCCGGAAACGTACTGGATCATCGAAGGCGAGGGAATTGTGCTTTTGCAAAAATTGGTCGTCGAGAATGGCGTATCGGAGCCTGACAAAGTGGAGGAATTTAAAGTGCTTAAAGTCAAAGCAGGCGACGAAGTAAAAATCCCGGCTCGCTGGGGCCACTTGGCGTTGAATACCGGAAAAACATGGTTCGTGACTGCCGACGACAGTCCGCTTGAAATAGGCGACTCCGTTTCGATGCCCAAGCACGCAGACTACTCAATGGTCCAAAAAATGCGCGGCTTTGCCTACTACGTTGTCGAAAAAGACGGCGCCCCTGTTCTCGTCGCCAATCCGCTCTACAAGGAAGTTGGAACGATGAATTTCTCAGGACTCCCATTGATCGATTAATGTATGAAAAAGTTTTTTAATTATGCTCAAGGACTCTGATTATTGGTGCTACTCTTCGGTGGTATTTTGATGCTGTTTGCCGCGGGAATTGTTTTTCAAGGTTTGATAGTTGGCGTCATCGTCGGTTTTTTTCACTTGCTCGTTTCTTTCGTATCTAAATAACGAGTGTGATATAGTGTCCGTCCTACCCCCTCGCGCACATGAGGGGCGGTTTCGCGTATGTCACCGGATAAAAAACCAGAAAATACCCCGATTGGGGCAGATAAAATCGTTATTAAGGGTGCCCGCACACACAACCTTAAGAACGTGTCGGTGGAGATGCCACGCAACAAGATGGTCGTATTTACCGGGCTTTCGGGCAGCGGAAAGTCCTCACTCGCATTCGATACGATATTCGCGGAGGGGCAGCGCAAGTACGTGGAGTCGCTCTCCGCCTACGCGCGTCAATTCCTGCGCCAAATGCAGAAGCCGGATGTGGATGAGATATCGGGTCTTTCACCGGCAATTTCCATCGACCAAAAAAGTCGCTCCAACAACCCGCGCTCGACGGTAGCCACTATTACTGAGATTTATGATTACCTGCGAGTGCTCTACGCACGTGTCGGCAAACCCCACTGCTTGGTCTGCGGCCGCGAAATACGAAAATTATCCAACGAGGAAATTCTAGAAACCGTACTGCGAATAGTGGACGGCGCAAAAAAATACAAAGAACCGACCTCCGGGAAATTAACCAAGGGAGTATCGGCCGCGAAAATCCGAATTAGCTCTCCGGTAGTTGTCGGGCGAAAGGGCGAATACTTTCAACTACTTTACGACCTACTAGGCAAAGGATACGAAAAAGTCATTGTGGACGGCGAAGAGAAATCCCTACGTGAGCGCATCGACCTCCAAAAGAATTTCAAGCACTCGATTGATGTCGTGGTGGACGATATATTTGTTTCCGAATTTTCGGACGACCCGAAGGGCTCGCGCGAGCGTGCCGCGGAAGCTATCGAGCGTGCGCTGCACGAATCACAGGGATTGGTACGCATCACCGACCCGGCTGGAGAGGGGAAAATAGTCTCGGCCAAGTTTATGTGCGCGTATGACGGCTTTTCGTTCCCGGAAGTCGAACCGCGCTTGTTCTCATTCAACTCTCCCTACGGCGCCTGCCCGGAGTGCAAAGGCATTGGTACGCTGTATCTTTTTAGTGACGAACCTTGCGCGGTCTGCAACGGTGCGCGTCTGCGGCCGGAATCGCTCAATGTTTTTCTTGGACCCGTAAGGGAGTCGGAACTGCATGACAAGCCGGCGGAGGGGATGAACATCGTTCATCTTTCATCACTCTCTATCGAAGACGCGATGGATTTCTTCAAGAAACTTAAGCTCACAAAAAAAGAAGAGGAAATATCACGCGTCATAATCAAAGAAATAACTAACCGTTTGCAGTTTATGCTCAATGTCGGCATCGAATATCTGACTCTCGACCGTAAGGCCAACACGCTCTCCGGTGGTGAGGCGCAGCGCATCCGCCTGGCTTCACAGCTCGGTAGCGGGCTTGTAGGCGCCTTGTACGTGCTCGATGAGCCCACTATCGGTCTCCACCAGCGCGACAACGACAAGCTCATCGAGACGCTGAAGCATCTGCGCGACCTCGGCAACACGGTCTTGGTGGTCGAGCACGACGAGGACACCATTTTTGCTTCGGATTACATTATCGATATCGGACCCGGTGCGGGCACCCACGGTGGCGAGATTGTCGTCTCGGGCTGGCTTGATGATCTTCTCACGGCAAAGACCAACAAATCCGGTTCGCGCACGCTCTCGTATCTGCGTGAGGAGACTGCGATCGAAATCCCGGAAAAGCGTCGCACAGCCGACCGTGGTAAGATAAAAATTCGCGGCGCTTCAAAATTCAATCTCGATAAGGTCAACGTCGACGTGCCGCTCGGCAAACTCGTCGCGATTACCGGCGTTTCCGGTTCAGGCAAGTCCACATTTTTGTACGAAATACTCCACCGCAACCTGCTCGCGCGATTCGACAAACGTTACCGAAGCGCGAAAACGTACAACGCCGCCGAATTCTCCGGCACTGAATATTTGGGGCGCTCGATACTTATCGACCAGAGCCCGATTGGCCGCACTCCACGTTCAAATCCCGCGACCTATACAGGTGCGTGGACCCACATCCGCGATATGTTCGCGATGAGCGAGGAGGCACGTGCGCGCGGCTGGGGGCCGGGTCGCTTTTCGTTCAACGTGAAAGGCGGGCGTTGTGAGGCGTGCCAGGGCAACGGACTCGTCGCCGTGGAGATGCACTTTCTCCCGACCGTCTACGTCACCTGCGATGTGTGCAACGGCAAACGTTTTATGAAAGAAACGCTCGAAGTGAAATATAAAAAGAAGAGCATTCACGATATTCTCTCGATGACCGTCGAACAAGCATCAATCTTTTTCGAAGATATTCCAGCAATTTCCGACAGATTGCGCTCGCTTTCAGATGTCGGTCTCAATTACCTCGAACTCGGCCAAAGTGCGACCACGCTTTCAGGCGGAGAAGCCCAGCGTGTAAAAATCGCGTCCGAACTCTATCGACCGCTCACCACCAAAACGGTCTATCTGCTCGACGAACCGACCGTCGGGCTTCACTACGACGACGTAGCCAAGCTCAATCAAATTCTTCAAAAGTTAGTTGAAAAAGGGAATTCTGTCATCGTCATCGAGCACAATCTCGACGTCCTAAAGTGTGCCGACTACATCATCGATATGGGCCCGGAGGGCGGCGCCGGAGGCGGTAAAATCGTCGCCAAAGGTACGCCGGAAGAAGTCTCTAAAACCGAGGGTTCTCATACCGGATACTATTTGAAACGAGTGTTGAAAAAGTCTAAATAATTTTGGTATAGTTTGAGCTGCTCCAACATCGAGGTGATGCGATGATTGATATCGACGTTGTCGAGATTGATCTTGATGCGCGCACCGCGTTTTGTTCGGATGGTGTTACTCGCGTGATTTACGAGATGTACGATAACGAGGCGCAACCCACCGAAGATCCCGATGAGGCGATTGCCGCCGTGATCAAGGTTGGTGACGACCAGTTCATCGTCCTTAACCTCACAGAAGGATCCGCCTCACTCAATTGAAGCAAAACGACCCGCATCGATACTGACCCCGAGCTTGCTCGGGGTCGC
>CALRIB010000071.1 GCA_943359705.1 Candidatus Nomurabacteria bacterium
TCAGAAGATTGTGAATGAGTACGTCGTCCTCGACGATGAGTATCTTTTTGCCCTGCAGAGTCGCGCCTTCCGCCATAGGATTCATATAGCGTAGCACGGCAAAACGCGGACTACTCTCTGTCCGCCCGCTTGGACTCGAACCAAGAACCCCACAGGTATAAGCTGTGTGCTCTAACCATTGAGCTACGGGCGGTAATGAGGAGCAAAATGAGAATACAACGAATTCGCATTTTCTCCGAGTATCCGAATTACCGCTGCCTATCCTCGGCTATCTTCTTGCGCACCTCTTCTTCGCCCCTTGCTACGTCCAGTTTGAACACATCAAGTTTGCGCTTGTTTTCGGCTACCTTCTTGCGCAGCTCCTCCACCTTCTTCTTATCATTCACCAGCGCGAGTTCGGCTGTCTGCAGGGCCGTTTCGCTGTGCCGCACTTCCTGCGCATGCCATTCCGCCTGTCTCTTCAATTGAGCCAGTGCCATCGCGTCCATGGCAGTAGTATACCTGCCTGCGGCAGGCAGGCGCGACTTATCTGACGGCTTTGGCCACCGCTATCGGGGCGCGCTTGTCGAACATATCAGGGATGACGTAATCAGGTGTCGGCTTTTTGATGAGCGCGGCTATTGCGCGCGCAGCTTTCAGCTTTACTTCGTAGGTTATCTTCGTCACGTTGTGGTCCAGCGCGCCGCGGAAAACACCCGGGAACGCAAGCGAATTATTGATCTGGTTGGGATAGTCGGAGCGGCCCGTGCCGACAATGAGGGCGCCTCCCTTCTTGGCCTCCTCGGGCATAATTTCGGGAATCGGGTTGGCCATAGCAAACACGATGGCGTCCTTATTCATAAGGCGGATGTCGTCGGCCGTCACGAGATTCGGGCCCGAGACACCGAGCAGCGCATCCGCACCTTTGAGCGCCTCTTTGAGGCCGCCGGAAATACCTTCGGCATTGAACGTCGCGAGCTTGCGCTTGTGTTCCTCAGGGCGGTTCTTGTCGACAATGCCTTTGCTGTCCAAGACGACGATGTTGCGAGCACCGGCCACGTGCAGGAGCTTGGCGGTCGCTGTGCCCGCCGCACCGGCACCGAGAATAACGAATCGTGCGGTATCCAATTTCTTGTTCACTACTTTGAGCGAGTTGATGAGCCCGGCGAGAACGACGATGGCGGTGCCGTGCTGGTCGTCGTGCATGACGGGAATGTCGAGCGCTTCGATGAGGCGTCGTTCTATCTCAAAACACTTCGGCGCCGCGATGTCCTCCAGATTGATGCCGCCGAACGCGGGGGCAATGGCGATGACTGTGCGCACTATTTCATCCGGATCCTGCGTGCTAAGCACTATCGGCACCGTGTCGATATCGGCGAAGGTTTTGAAAATGGCGGCCTTCCCTTCCATCACCGGGAGCGCGCCGAGCGCCCCTATGTTGCCGAGGCCAAGCACAGCTGAACCGTCGGAAATAACGGCCACCATGCGACCTTTCATCGTGTAGTATTTCGCTTCTTTTGGATTTTTGGCGACGTATGACGAAACGGCCGCAACACCCGGTGTGTACACGAGCGATAGTTCCTCGCGATTTCTGATAGGGGCCGCCGGCACAATGCGTATCTTCCCGGCGAGCTTTTTATGCAGCGCCAGAGCCTTCTTTGCGACGTCCGTCTTTTTCATATTTCGCCAGTGTATACCCCGTTAGATAGATGCGCCACTTTTCGAACAGGGGCTAAATATGTTGTATCTAACGGGGTATACTTTCTGCGTGTCCGAGCAAGTAACTATAAAGAAGCCCTTTGACGCCCACGTACACCTTCGCCGGGGTGCCATGTTGCGGGCAATAACGAGGTATACCGCCGAGAGATTCGGCCACGCTATCGTCATGCCCAACACTGATCCGCCGATAGAGACGCTCGATGCAGCAATTGTCTATCAACAAGAGATTCTTGCTGCGCCTGGCATCGGAAATTTTGAGCCGTTGATGACCTTGGATCTCACGAAGAATGTAACGCCTGCGGAAATTGAGCGCAGTGCGGTCGGGAGCGAGGGCGTGAAGATATACGGAGTGAAATATTACCCATGGGGCGCGACGACGAATTCGCAGTGGGGTTATCGCGATATTTTGGAAGCAAAAGAGGTACTCAAAGAAATGGAGCGCGTGGGCATGCCGCTTCTTTTGCATGGAGAAGTACATCTCGACGAGCACGATGCAGCAGTAGACCCATACAAAGGTGAACAATCGTTCGTACGCGACGTCTTGCCGCGACTTTTGGAAGCGTATCCCAAGCTCAAGATCTCGCTTGAGCATGTAAGCTCCGGAGAAGCCGCCGATTTTCTTGAAAAGAACGGAAATGAAGGTCGGCTCGTCGGCACCGTGACCGTGCACCATCTTCTCTATACGCGCGAAGAAGCCGAGACTGAGCCGATGCTTAAAGTAAAGCCTCTCATCAAGAACTCGTCCGACAAAGAGAAAATCCGCGCGCTCGTAAAGAAAGGTCTCCCCTTTATTTTTGCCGGCACCGACTCCGCGCCGCATCCGGAATCCAAAAAACTCTCCCCCACCGGCGCGTACGGCATCTTCAGCGCTCCGGCCGCTGTCGAGTTGTATACACAAATCTTCGAAGAGCTCGACGCCCTCGACAAGCTAGAAAATTTTCTCTCTGTATATGGTCCGAAATTCTACGGCCTCGAACCGAGCGAAGAAACTATTACGCTTCAGAAAAAAGACTGGCAAATTACCGAAGCCGTCACCACCGAAGATGGCGAAAAAGTCTTGCCTCTCGGCAACGAAACGATTCATTGGCAGGTGAAGAATAATTGACGAAGAATGTTAAAGATTGTACAGTAGTCTCGGCAACTGGAGCACAGAGCCATGATTGATTCTCTTGAATATGTCCAAAGGCCGCTTCTGGAGCGGCTCGCGGATTCAAGTAAGAACGACCCGAAGTTCTTCTGGCTTATCACGACGATGGTTACCGTCGGGTTCGCCATGATGGCCTATTCGGGCTACTACATCTTGATGATGGAATAACCCGACAAATGCCCGTTCGGCGCGCGACAATTCGGTCGCGCGCATCGTCTTTTATGCGAGCGGCTGGTGCTCAATGTCTTCTTTCTTTTTCGGTGTAATGCCGTTGGCAATAAGTATCTTTTCGAAATCCTCGCGCTCGATCGTTTCTACTTCCATGAGTTTGCCCGCTATCGCATCGAGCACCTTGCGGTGCTTTTTCATAATTGCCTCTGCTTTTTTGTGAGCACTCATGATGATTTCTTTTACCTCTGCATCAATTTGCGATGCCACCTCCTGCGAAGCCTCCCCTTCCACTCCGTCTCCGAACATCGCGCGCTGCGCTGAAGCCACGAATGCGATGGGGCCCATTTTGTCGGACATACCGTAGCGCGAGACCATATTGCGTGCGAGCGCGGTCAATACCTGCAGGTCGTTGCTCGCACCGGTGGTGATGTCACCGAATACCAGTTTCTCCGCCACGTAGCCGCCGAGTGAGACGGCGATGTCATCGAGGAATTCTTTGCGCGACTGCATCTTGCGGTCTTCAAACGGCAGCTTGAGCGTGTACCCGGCCGCACGACCGCGACTGATGATGGAAATCTTGTGCACGGGGTCGGCATACGGAAGCACAGAGGCGACGAGCGCGTGACCACCTTCGTGGTACGCGGTGATCTCCTTTTCCTTGCGGTTGAGTACGTGCGAGCGGCGCTCGGGCCCGAGCATGACCTTCTCGATGGAGCGGATGAGGTCGTACTGGGTAATTTCTTTGCGATTCTCACGCGCAGCGAGAATGGCGCCTTCGTTCATAAGGTTGGCGAGATCGGCACCGGAGAATCCAGGTGTGCGCTCGGCGATAACTTTCAAATTGGCGTCGGGTCCAAAAGGCTTTTG
>CALRIB010000072.1 GCA_943359705.1 Candidatus Nomurabacteria bacterium
GGATACTGTTGAAGTCAACTCGTATTTCAAATCCGAATTAGTTCGACGCCTCCACCCCGAACATATTTAAGTGTATGCGCGAGCTTTTGCTTGGGACGGGGAATAAGGGAAAGGTCACCGAGATACTGAAAGCGCTCGACGGAGCGCCGTTTACGTTCCTTACGCTTGTCGATGTTGACGCGGGTGAAGTTGAGGAGACAGGATCGACTCTGGAGGAGAATGCCGTTTTGAAAGCCCGAACCTATGGAGAGCGAACCGGAAAACTAACGCTTGCGGATGATTCGGGACTCGAAGTCGACGCGCTTGATGGAGAGCCCGGTGTGCAGAGCGCGTACTACGCTCCGGGAAGCGATGCCGATCG
The DNA here is from genome assembly GCA_943359705.1 of Candidatus Nomurabacteria bacterium. Lineage (GTDB taxonomy): Bacteria > Patescibacteriota > Minisyncoccia > Phycocordibacterales > UBA2100 > UBA10103. The sequence goes on from CALRIB010000072.1 coordinate 362, forward strand.
CTACAATAAATTGCTTCGTGAGCTTAAAGATGTCTCTGACGCGGAGCGAACGGCACAATTCACTTCTGTCATTGCCTTGTACGATCCGGTAACACAGAAATTGAGAACGTGTGAGGGTACCGCGAGCGGGCACATTCTCCGCGAGCCCAAAGGTATGGAAGGCTTTGGATACGACCCTGTCTTTTTCTATGATGTCGCCGGCAAGAGCGGGGGAGAGATGAGCCGGGAGGAGAAAAACGCGGTCAGTCATCGCGGTAAGGCGCTAGCCGAAGCCAGGAAGATCCTTCTTGCCGAATTTATCTAGTCTAGTATTATTCCCCAATCATTATGTCAAAAGGAATTGTCACCCAGATTATCGGTCCCGTCGTCGACGTGCGTTTTGACGAGGGCTTGCCGGCTATCAGGAACGCTCTCCATGTGCATCACAAAGGAGCCACACTTACGCTCGAAGTTGCCCAACACCTCGGACTCAACCGCGCTCGCTGCATCGCGATGCAGGACACCGCAGGATTGGCTCGTTCCGTCGAAGCAGTCGACACGGGCGCACCTATTTCTGTGCCGGTCGGAGAAGCGGCACTCGGTAGAATGTTCAACGTTGTCGGCGACCCGATTGACGGAATGAAGGCTCCCGAAAAAGTGAAGCGACTTCCGATTCACCAAGACCCGCCGAAATTCACGCGCCAGAGTACTAAGGCAGAACTTTTTGAAACCGGTATCAAAGCCGTCGACCTCCTCGCGCCGTTCATCAAGGGCGGCAAAGTCGGACTCTTCGGAGGTGCAGGTGTCGGTAAGACCGTTCTCATCCAAGAACTCATTCACAACGTCGCATCCGAACACGGTGGTTACTCGGTGTTCGCGGGAGTAGGAGAGCGTGTGCGTGAGGGCAACGACCTCTACCATGAAATGAAAGACTCAGGCGTGCTCGATAAAACCGCACTCGTCTTCGGACAAATGAATGAAGTGCCGGGTGCACGTGCACGTGTCGCACTTTCTGGCCTCACTATGGCGGAGGAGTTCCGCGATGCCGGCGGCAAAGACGTGCTTTTCTTTATGGACAACGTGTTCCGTTTCGTGCAGGCCGGCTCGGAAGTGTCCTCGCTCCTTGGCCGTGTGCCATCGGCCGTGGGATATCAGCCTACCCTTGCCGAAGAAATGGGACTTCTCCAGGAGCGCATCACATCCACCACTGAAGGCTCAATCACTTCCGTACAGGCCATCTACGTACCCGCTGACGACCTTACCGACCCCGCTCCCGCCACCACCTTCGCTCACCTCGACTCCACCATCGTGCTCTCGCGCCAGCTCGCATCACTCGGTATTTATCCCGCTATCGACCCGCTCGAATCCAGCTCCACAGCGCTTACGCCGGAAATCGTCGGCGAGGAACACTACCGCGTGGCCAACGAAACTCGCCGTGTCTTGCAACGCTACAAGGACCTTCAAGACATCATCGCCATTCTCGGTATCGAAGAACTCTCCGAAGAAGACAAAAAGTTGGTCTACCGCGCGCGCAAAATTCAGCGCTTCCTCTCGCAGCCGTTCGCTGTGGCCGAAACATTTACGGGTGCCAAGGGCAAGTACGTCTCGCTTGCCGACACGGTACGCAGCTTCGGAGAAATCCTCGACGGCAAACACGACACGCAAGGCGAACAGTCGTTCTACATGAATGGCGGCATTGGAGAAGTAACCGCCGCGTAGCTCCTGCTATGGCGGACAAAACCACATTCCACCTCGTCGTCGCCAGCGTGGGCGAGACGCGCTTCGACGGCCCGGCCGTATCGGCCACTATTCCTACAGCCAACGGGGAGATTACCGTGTTGCCGCATCACGAACCCATCGTCACAACGCTGAAACCGGGAACCATCACAGCCAGGAAAGCAGGCGGTGAATCACAAGAATTTTCGATAGAAGGCGGCGTGCTCGAAGTGTCCGGCAATCGCGCGGTTGTGCTTCTCTAATCTCCCCGTTTTCAACATGTGCGCGAGGTTACGCGTCGGTCAGGCGCTACAATTAGCGCTATGCGGCGCAGTATCGCAGTATTCTTTGCTGTACCATTTTTGGTGCCCGCGTCCGCACTCGCGGCGCAAACGTGTCCGCCAATCGTGGAAGCTTCAAAGAACGTGCATACCATACTTTCGCAGGACAGCCTTAAAAGCACGGTGGGGGAACTCCTAAGTAAAGCAAACTTGTGCGATGACGAGGCGGCGGTGTTGAAAGTCACAATGGTAGCCGGGTTTCCGGTCAACGCCACTCTGACCCTCGGTACGACGCACGCATGCCCTCCCGACGAAATGAAAGGGAAGACATACGGCTGTGAGGCAGGGCAAACGCCCCCCGGTAAACTCTGCATGCAACTTGCGGACAAGCCCGCCATCACGGTCCAAAAATGCGACAAAACAGGTCTCATGAAAGCGTTCGCGACCGCAATAGATACGCAAGACTCAAAAGGACTCCTTGATCTCGCAGCTCGCACGTATGCAAACTCCGGTGCTCCGGTGCCGCCCGGCACGCCGATTGATAACGCTACAATGTCGACGCTCGTTAAAGGTTTTACTGATCAGATACGTGCGCTTCCGGCTGACCAGGTAGTACCTGCCGATCTCACCGCCAAACTTGAAAAACTCATACCCGGAAGCGCTGACGTAATAGCCTCATTAGGTGCAAATAGAGACGCGGCCGCAAACGCGCTCGACGCACTCGCCGACAAGAAGCCCGCCGAGGCAAAAAATATTTTGAGTGGCGCCGGTATCAGTGACGCACAGATACAAACGCTCACAGCAGGTATGCAAACACTGGCGGCAAAGGCGCAGGCGAATCCGAAGCAGTTTGCGCAAGATATAGCGAAGATGTTTTTGTCGCCGGACGCTGCGAAGCAGGTGACCGGGTTCATCAATCAAGCCGGTACGTTCGACTTCAACAAAGTTGTCGGAGCCATTCAGAGCGGCAATGTGAAGGAGGTGCTCGGTGCGATACAGCCGCAAGTCACGCCGGGTACCTCGCAAGACATCCCCACGAACACGCAGCAGCAGAACGGAAATGCACTTGCCGGGCTTCTAAAAGGAAGTCCGTTTGCTGCGCTTTTTAGCGGGCTGACCGGTCCGGCGGGGCAGCTGACCGGGAGCAATAGCCCGTTCGCAGGATTATTTTCCGGTCTGAATACCAACGGAGGAATTTTCGGTGCGCTTTCGTCGCTGTTCGGCGGTACACAAAACACGAGTACCGCGAATAATGGGCTTGTGCCGGGAACCGTGTACAACCAGGATACTCAATGCGCTACTAGTCTTACTCCCGTTACGATTTACACGATTCCTGCCGGCACACCGTACCCTTCAGGCTGCTACAACATGAATCAGCAGCCGCAGACGCCGCCGCAACAGCCCGCAGCGCCGCGGCC
>CALRIB010000073.1 GCA_943359705.1 Candidatus Nomurabacteria bacterium
AATCGAACGCATCTCAGGCTTGTTTTCGACAACCTGCTCTCCAACGCCGTTAAATATTCGCCGGAACATTCTACGGTCACATGCAGCGTCAAGACAATAAGCGATGAGCATATATTCAGCGTGCGCGACGAGGGGATGGGCATTCCTCCGGAGGATGCGGCAAGAATTTTTACCGGCTTTCATCGCGCCAAGAACGCCGAGGCCTCAGGCGCGCTCGGCTCCGGCTTTGGCCTGTACATCACCAAGAAAATCGTCGACTTCCATGGCGGCTCAATCACCTGTTCATCCGAGCAAGGCAAGGGCTCGACCTTCACCGTGCGCCTGCCGCGGGCGATATAATGAACGTATGAAAGAGAGGAAAATCCTCATCGTCGATGACGACCCGCAGATAACGAGCGTGCTCGGCAAGCTTCTCACGGGCGCCGGTGCCCTCGTCGAGACGGTGGCTACATGCGCCGCGGCGCGAGACTCCATAAAACGACGCCTTCCCGACGTCGCCATCATGGACGTGCTCCTCCCCGACGGCTCCGGGCTCGACCTCATCAAAGAATTATCAAAAATGCCTGAGCCGCACCCTTTCTATGTGGTGCTGACTAATTCGGTGAATGCGGAGCACCTGGCAGAAGCGATGGAAGCCAATATCACGATGTTCGTGCAAAAAGCCGACCACGACCCGCGCGAGATCGTCGATATGATAATCCAGCACTTGGCGACAAATAGTTAACGAAGAGAGGCGCGGGTACCGCGCCTCTCGAACTCATGGAAAGATCTGGCCTTCCGCAGGCCTAGTCAATCACGCGCCTCAGATGCAATCCTTGCGTCTTCTGGAGGAAAACACCCTGAATGGTGTCGCCCTCGCGTACGAATCGCCCCTTATGCTTCTTGAAGTACATGACGGCTTTTTCACCACGCTGTGCGCCCTCGCTTGTGATGCGAAGAAACGCACGCCCTTCATCCCGCTCGACCGAAGTTACTTTAGCCGTAGCGGTTAACTCGCCCTGTGCCGACATGGCAACCTCCGTTTGGCTGAGCCTCTGCCCAAGTGTTTTTGAGCGGGGTAATGCTACAAGAGAAAAAACAACAACTCAAGCACTCGACTCGCTCGGAACCACGAGAGATCGTTGATTCTGACCATCCCAGTGGATTCTTCCGTGCACGACGAGATTGGTGATTTTGGGCTGCCACTCGTGCTCAGCAGCTTTGACGGCCTTTTCGATATCACTTACTGACATTCCTTTTTCAAGGGGAACGGATTTTTCGAAAAATGCGGGGCCGCGGTCCATTTCGTCAGTCACGAAATGCATCGTAAAACCGGACTCCGTTATCTCGTCTGCGTCGAGCGCAGCTTTGACCGCTTGATGCACTTTTTCACCGTACATACCATGCCCACCAAATCGTCCATCTAATTGCGAGAGAAGCGCCGGGTGAATATTAAAAGTCTTTTGCGGGTCGAGCCCATGCACTTGTTTCAACCAACCAGACAACGCCACCCAAAGTTCGCCCTTCTCTATTGCAGTCTTTTGCAAAACACTAGCATAGCCGCTGGCATCATAGGGGCCCGGGAAATATACAAAGGGAATGCCGAGCTTTGCTGCACGCTCTTTCACTTCTCCGTTTTCTTGGTTGGAAACAACCGCCACGATATCCGCGTCGAGTATTCCGTTGCGGGCGGCCTCAACGAGATTCTCAAATCCGCTGCCCCCTCCCTCTTTTCTCCCTGAGGCAAAAACAACGAGCTTTGGTTTCATGCTATTCGACCGCTTCTACCGAAGCCCCCAATTTCTTGAGACGCTCATGGAGATTTTCGTAGCCGCGGTTAATGGGGTAGACGTCGAGGAGCGTGGACTCGCCTTCTGCCGCGAGCATTCCCATGAGGAGCATGGTGGCCGGGCGCAGCGCCGGCGGTGCGGTTATCTCTCCGCCGTGCAAATGTGTGGGGCCGACAATGGTGACGCGGTGCGGGTCGAGCAGCGCCACGTTGGCGCCGAGCTTGTTGATTTCCAAATACCAGTGCGCGCGGCCATCGTACATCCAGTCGTGAATGAGCGTACTGCCCTCCGCCTGCGTCGCTACGGGCACAAAGAACGGCAGGTTGTCGGTGTTGATGCCGGGAAACGGGCGCGCCGCGATTTTCTCAGGCGGTGCGACGAGCAAGGAAGGTATAATTTTGATATCCATCAGGCGCGTGCGACCGTTGTCCGCCATATATGGGATGCCACGCTCATACTTCAGCCCCATGCTCTCAAGCGTGAGGAGTTCCAGTTCGAGCATATCGATGGGGCAACGCTCGACCGTCAATTCCGAACCGGTGGTCGCGGCAAGTGAGAAGAAGAACATCGACTCGATCGGATCTTCGCTCGGGTGGCCAATCACCTCGGCATTGATATCTTCGAGTCCGTGGACGACGAGGGTGGCAGTGCCGATGCCCTCAATCTGTATCGCACAGCGCTCAAGAAAGTAGCACAAGTCTTGCACCATGTAATCCGCACTTGCGAATTTGATTGTCGTGACGCCGGGAATCTTGGCTGCCGCCATAAGCGTATTTTCCGTGCCGGTATTGCTCGCCTCGAACATGACGACTTCGGTCGGTTTCATTTCCCCGACTTCCACGTGGTACGTATGCGTCTCCTCATTGCCGGTCACTTCAATACCGAGCTTGCGCAAGGCGTCGATGTGCGAGCCGAGGCTGCGCTTCCCCAAGTCGCAACCCCTTGGTGCCGGCAGGTCGAATGATTTAAAACGGTGTGCGAGCGGCGCGATGAAAAGCGCGATGGAGCGCGTCCGCTCCGCGGACGCGCGATTAACATTGGAGAGGTCGAATTCGGCGGGCGGCGTGATGCGCATATCGCCGCTTTTGTCCCACACTACTTTTACGCCGATTGATTCCATAAATTCAATCAGACGCTTCACCTCTTCGATGCGCGGCATGCGCTTCAAGACCGTCTCTCCCCTGTTCAAAAGCGACGCGGCAAGGAGCGCCACGGCGGCGTTCTTGGAAATGTTGCTCTGCACCGAGCCCGAAAGTTTCTTGCCGCCGATGACTTTGTAATTCATGTCTCCATTATACGTTGTGCGGGCGGAAGGAATCGGACCTTCGACCTCTGTCTTATCAGGACAGCGTTCTACCACTGAACTACGCCCGCATCATTTCACATTACTACGAATTCCCGCTCACTAGCCACCAGCGACCCTCGCGCATGTATCATCCACCGGAGCTACGCCCGCAGCCTGCTATATGTATCAAAAAAAGCCTTGATTGACAACGTGATTTAGAGATATCACTCAACGACAACGGTGCCGCGGTCGGCAGGTACGAGGTGGTTGTGATAGTCCCACCTCCCGCGCTTTTCAAACGTGTAGCGATATATCTCAACGCCCGTGTGGGCTAGCGCAACAGGAACTGAACTTTGCGGAGCGCTCACATTGCCTTCCGAGCCCTTTTGGTCAAACCCCGGGAGGATACTGTGAGACGGATGATCATTTGAGGCGACCCACATGAGCTTGTCCGACTCGTTGACCCATTCCACGGTCGCACCGAGGCCGACGGTGATGCTTGCCGGCTCGAATCCCTTGTTGGTGTACACGATGCGCGAAACGGTACCGCTGGTCGAGACAGGGGTAATGGTGTTCTCTTGCCC
>CALRIB010000074.1 GCA_943359705.1 Candidatus Nomurabacteria bacterium
GCTAATGCGAGTGCTGTGACGGTTCTCGTGGATGACACCCTCATCGGCGGTTGGAAGTTGCAGAGCGGACAGCACTTGCTCGACCGGAGTTTCAAGAAGCAGCTTGTGACCATTTATCAGCGCGCCACCAATACGGTATAATCCCTTTCCACATATGGATGCTTCAACAGTAGAGAAAATAGTACGAGAGATAGAGAAGTTCGCGCCTGCGACCGAGAGTGAGCACGTGGGTCGCGTCACGGCGGTGGGAGACGGTGTCGTTGCGATTGACGGCCTCTCAAAAGCAGTCATGAGTGAGATCATCCTTTTTGAGGAAACAAAGGGCAAGAAACTTGGCGACGCGATGAAGGCCGAAGGCGAACTATTTGGCCTCATTCTGAACCTCGAAGAAGACGGCGTGCGCGCCACAATCCTTGGTGACACAGCGCGTGTTTCCGAAGGCATGACGGTCAAATCCAGCGGTCGCATTCTCTCAGTGCCATCAGGTGAGGAATTGCTCGGACGCGTCGTCAATGCGCTCGGTGAGCCCATCGACGGCAAGGGTCCGTTCAAAAAGCCGACGATGATGCCGGTCGAGCGCCAGGCATACGGCGTGATTGACCGCAAATCAGTCACCGTGCCGCTCCAGACCGGTATCAAAGCGATTGACGCGATGATCCCCATCGGTCGCGGTCAGCGCGAACTCATCATCGGCGACCGCGGCACCGGCAAGACGACCGTAGCCATCGACGCCATCATCAACCAAAAGAACGAACCGAAAGAAAAGCGGCCGATTTGTATTTACGTCGCCATCGGTCAAAAGGAGTCGAAGACCGCGCGCATCACCGAGCAACTTCGCCGCGAAGGCGCCTTGGACTACACCATCATCGTCGACGCTCCGGCATCGGCGCCGGCCGCGCTGCAGTACCTCGCACCGTTTTCCGGAGTCGCCATCGGCGAGTACTTTATGGATGCCGGCCGCGACGTGCTCATTGTGTACGACGACCTCTCCAAACAAGCGACCGCATACCGCCAGCTCTCGCTTCTTCTTCGCCGCCCACCTGGCCGCGAAGCGTACCCGGGCGACATTTTCTACTTACACTCACGCTTGCTCGAACGCGCCGCGCGTCTCTCCGACGAAAAGGGAGGCGGCTCGATTACCGCGCTACCCATCATCGAAACGCAGGAAGGCGACGTTTCCGGCTACATTCCGACCAACGTCATTTCCATCACCGACGGTCAGATGTTCCTTATTACCGACCTTTTCAACAAAGGCATTCGACCGGCCATCGACGTCGGTATCTCGGTTTCCCGCGTCGGCTCGGCTGCCCAGACGAAAGCGATGAAGGCGGTCGCCGGCGGTCTCAAACTCGAACTCGCTCAGTTCCGTGAACTCGAAGCGTTCATGCAGTTCGCGCAGGACCTCGACAAGGCGACGGCTGACCGCATCGCATCCGGTCAGCGCATGGTGGAACTTCTGAAACAAAAGAACGGCCAGCCTATCCCGCTCGAGAAACAAGTCGCATCGCTCTACGCGGGCAACAGTAAATTCTTCCTCGATGTAGCGGCCAACAAAGTCACTGCGGTCGAGGCGCAGCTCCTCGAATTCCTCGACGCGCAATACTCAAAAACGCTTGGTGAGATTAAGAAGTCCGGTCAGCTCTCCGACGAATCCAAGAAAGAACTCGGCAAAGCAATGGAAGAATTTAGACTGGCTCACAAAGAGTCGTTCGCCTAATTTTCAATTTGCAATTTCCAATTTTCAAATTAAGACATTGAAAATTCATTGTAAATTGAGAATTAAAAATTGAAAATTGCCGTATGGCCTCGTTAAAGAGCATTAAGTCAAAAATAATCTCGTACAAAAAGACGGGCACGGTGACTCACGCCATGGAGGCGGTTTCCGCGGTCAAAATGCGCAAAGGGCAAGAGCGCGCACTCTCGGGGCGCGCCTATGCAGCCGCAGCGCTTTCCATTCTTGAGCGCTTGGCTGGCACGCCGGACGCCGAGCGGCATCCGCTGGTGCAGGAACAAACAGGGAAGACCTGCTTTGTCATCATTACGAGTGACAAGGGCTTGGCCGGTTCACTCAACAGCGCAATTATCCGCAAGACGGAATCGGAGATAGCGAGTCGCGGCTTGGCTAAAAATGATGTGGTCATCATAGCAGTCGGCCGTCGCGGGGGTGATTTTTTCCTGAATCGAGGATATGACGTGCGTGTGAAATACGAGAACTTGAGCGACGGCATCGACGAAGCGGGTGTGCGGATGGTCACCGACAAGATACTCGAATGGCACGCGACCGGAGAAATCGGCGCTGCCGTGATGCTCTACACGAATTTCATTTCCACCTTCGAGCAGGAGGCGAGTGTACGCCAGATCGTGCCAATCACACGCGAGACAATGCGGCAGATAATCGCCGGCATTCGCCCGGCGCGCGGCAAGTATGCCCCCGAATCGAGCGGTGAGAAGCATCCGGAGCCCGCGGCCTACACTATCGAGCCGGACGCCGACACCATCCTGAAAGCGTTGCTCCCGAAGCTCCTCAACATCGCGGTATTCCACGGCTTACTCGAATCCAAGGCATCGGAACACTCTGCCAGAATGGTGGCGATGAAAAGCGCAACCGACAAAGCAAAAGAAATGGCGCAGGACCTCACTCGCACCTTCAACAAAGTCCGCCAGGCCGCCATCACGCGCGAAGTTTCCGAAATCACTTCCGGTATCGAAGCGATGAAATAGCATGTCAGAAAGTTTTAGACCGATCGATAGACGCATAGCTGAACAAATCGGTCATATGGAGGATCACGCGAATCTAAAGGCCTGGGTTGTCGAGTCAGCAAAAAATGCCTTTGCAGAAACTACTAAACACTTCAAAATTCCCATTGAGATTGCCGAGGCAGCCATGATTGCGTTCGAAGAAGGCGCAAGTATTTCTCAAAAGAACATTGAACCAGAAAGTATAGATGAGCTGCAGTCGAGCGCCGAGGTTATTGCTGAACGGATGATTCGAGCTGGCTCGGCCACGAAAAAAGATATGGATACTGTTGAAGTCAACTCGTATTTCAAATCCGAATTAGTTCGACGCCTCCACCCCGAACATATTTAAGTGTATGCGCGAGCTTTTGCTTGGGACGGGGAATAAGGGAAAGGTCACCGAAATACTGAAAGCGCTCGACGGAGCGCCGTTTACGTTCCTGACGCTTGCCGATGTTGACGCGGGTGAAGTGGAGGAAACAGGAGCGACACTTGCGGAGAATGCGATTTTGAAAGCGCGCGCGTATGGAGACCAAACGGGGAAATTGACACTTGCAGATGATTCCGGGCTCGAGGTGGATGCGCTTGGCGGCCGACCGGGCGTTGCATCCGCACGGTACGCGGAAGGTGAGGACAAAGACCGATACACTAAATTGATTGGTGAACTCAAAGATGTTCCTGATGACACGCGAACTGCCCGATTTACTTCTGTTATAGCAATGTACGACCCCAAGACCAAAACGGTTCGCACGTGTGTGGGCACGGCAACGGGG
>CALRIB010000075.1 GCA_943359705.1 Candidatus Nomurabacteria bacterium
TGCGTCACGTTGGGCGCGCTAGACAAATTCGCCAAGGTTTGTGATACCGGCGTCGGCATAGCGGCATAGTCAGTGGAGACCGGGACAGGTGTCGGCGGGATAGTCGGCACGTACACCGAGCTCGCCGGCGCCGCGGCGGACGTTGGACTCGGCTGGTTGAACGCGGAAAAAAGTGACGAGAGCGATGAGGGCTGCATCGAATTCTGAGGCGTGGTCGGAACTGTCGTCGGCGGAGCCATCAGCTGAGAGAGCAGCGACGGACTTTGCGTCTGGGTAAGCGGTGGCGCGGAAACAGGGGGAGCCGCGGTGTTTGCTGTGGAAACCGGTGAAGTATCGATGACCCCACCGTTACTAATGGTAGAAAAAAGCTGGCTCGCAACGGGATGCACTCTGTCGGGAGTATTGCCGAGCATGGAGAACGTCACGCCCTCCTCTGCTGCAATTTTCTTGAGCAGGTCATTAATATCAGAGTTGAACTGTGAGCCTACGCCGAGAAGTATTACCTTTTTGCCTGCAGCTTTGAGCGCTCGTATCTGCGCGGGCACGTTTTTCTTTACGTTATCCATATTCACTGTCGCGCCACCTATTTTGAAGAGTTCGTTACTCGTACCTGATGAGAGGATGACTGTCTTGCACGTGGTTTGCTGACCGGCGAGCTGCTGGGCGTAGCCGAGAACGACTTGGGTGTTCTTTGCTCCGACAGCGATGCCCGGAATGCCGATATTCTTTAATCCGACGGCGATACTGTCACCCACCGTGCAAAATTGCGATGCCGGTAGCGCTCCGTTGGTCGCAGCAGAGGCGATGAACGGCGCAATACCAAGCAGTACTATCTTCGGCCAAAGCCGCTTCATATCCTTATTGTACTATGCAAAGATGGCAGCCTCCTCTTGAAGTGCGACGCCAAACCTTTCCATCACCGCAGCCTTTATTTTTTTGGCGAGAGCCTTTACATCAGCTGAGGTCGCGCCCGCCTCGTTGACGAGATAATTTGGGTGCTGTTCGCTGGCAATGGCGCCGCCCACACGAGCGCCTTTCATTCCCGCCTTTTCGATAAGCCATCCCGCCGGCACACGACCCTCGCGCGACTCGACTCCCTTTTCTTTTTCAAACAGTTCCTGTATCTCCTTAGACGCAACAGGATTAACAAAAAACGAACCGGCGGCGCGGACGTTCTGAATATGACGTCGTTCACGCTCCGCTATCGTGCGCTCGATAATAGCTTCGCTGTCGGATGGTTCGATCGGTTCCAGCTCGATAAGGGCGCGCGTGACTATCCATTCGGGATTCTGTTTAAAAAAACTATTACGGTACGAAAAATTGCATTCTGCTACGTTGAATTCCCGCAACTCGTCGGTCTTCGTGCTCAGCGCCCGCACTTTTTGGGTGAAGTCCTTTATCTCCGGCCCGAACGCGCCCGCATTACCTCGTATCGCACCGCCAAGTGTGCCGGGAATTCCGGCAAGTTTCTCCCAGCCACCAAGTCCCCGAGCCGATGCCAGTCGGATAAGTCCGAGCAGATTGGCTCCTGCCTCAGCCTCAAGCGTATTGCCTCGAAAAGAGGAACGGTCACTCTCGATTGAAATCACAAGCGCGTCGAGGCCTTTGTCCGGTAAAAGCACGTTGCTGCCGCCCGCGAGAATGACGAAGCGAGTACCCTTATCGCGCGACCAACGCACGGCCTCGCGCATGTCCTCCTCGGTCTTTACCACAACGTAGTATCGAGCCTTACCGCCTATTTCAAAAGTGGTATGCGAACCGAGCGGGACGTTTTCGCGAATGTCTATCATGTCTTCTTCTTTTTATCACTTTTTTCGAGCGTGAGTATCTCATCTCTGAGGATGGCCGCCGTTTCAAAGTCGAGTCTATCGGCAGAATCGTGCATCTCGCGCTTCTTTTGCTTGATGAGTTTCTGCATGTCGCCCCCGTACGCGGCCGCATCGAGCTGCGCAAGCTCGCCTATGGCGCGTTTTCGTGTGCGCTCGATATCGCCGATGATGTCGTGAATGCGTTTCTTAACGGTCGTCGGGGTGATGTTGTGTTCAGTGTTGTAGGCAATCTGCCGGGTACGACGCCGATTCGTCTCGCCGATAGCACGCTCCATCGAACCCGTCGTATGGTCCGCATACAGAATGACACGTCCGTGCACGTTGCGCGCGGCGCGACCTATGGTCTGTATAAGCGATGTCTCGCTGCGCAGGAACCCCTCTTTGTCGGCATCGAGTATCGCCACGAGTTCAATTTCCGGCAAGTCGAGGCCTTCGCGGAGCAGGTTGACGCCCACGAGCACATCGAATTTTCCTTTGCGAAAATCAGTAAGTATTTCGATGCGCTCGATAGTGAGCACGTCGCTGTGGACATATCGCGATTTGATGCCGCGCTCCACAAGGAACTGATTGAGGTCTTCGGCCATTTTTTTGGTCAGCACAGTCACCATCGTGCGCCCTCCGTGCGTCGTCACCTTTTCGGCTTCGGCGATGAAATCCTTTACCTGCCCCTCATACGTATCCGAACTTACGATTGGTCGGATAATAATCTCCGGGTCAATGAGACCCGTCGGTCGAATGACTTGTTCTATCGGCGTTCCAGTCCGCTCCAGCTCGAATTTTGCCGGTGTAGCTGATGTGTAAATAGTCTGCCCGATGCGAGACTGGAATTCGTCAAATTTCAGAGGACGGTTGTCGACGGCACTCGGCAAGCGGAATCCGTGCTCCACAAGCGTATCTTTGCGCGAGCGGTCGCCCGCGTACATCGCACCTATCTGCGAGATCGTCACGTGTGATTCGTCGATGACGGTTAAGAAATCCGGAGTGCCATCGGGCTTTACGGGAAAATAACTGAGGAGCGTGTACGGCGGCTCTCCGGGCTGACGGCGGTCGAAGTGACGCGAGTAATTTTCAATTCCGTTGCAAAAACCGAATTCGCGAATTAACGAAATATCTTGGCGCGTGCGGCGCTTCAAGCGCTCTGCCTCCAGGATTTTTCCGTTCGCATTCAACACTTTGAGGCGCTCCTTGAGCTCGGCTTCAATATCTGCGAGAGCCGCCTCGATGACATCTTTAGGCGTGACATAGTGCCGAGCCGGGAATACAAAAAATGTTTCTCGCTTCGCATCGATTGCCCGCGTGATCGCGTCAATTTCCTCAATCTTCGCCACCTTTCCTCCTGCCAGGTCAATCCGATAGATAGTGCGCTCGCCTGCGAGCATCACCTCAACGGTGCTTCCAAGTGCCCGGAATGTGCCGGGCGATAGGTCGGCGGTCGTTCGCTCAAAATAGAGTGACACGAGCCGACGAGTCAAAGTCGCGCGTGTCATAGGCTCTCCCTTTTTAATTTCCAAAATGACCTTCTTGTACTCGTGCGGACTGCCCAAGCCGTAGATGCAGGATACAGACGCGACCACTATGACATCGCTGCGCGTGAGGAGTGCCTGTGCTGTCGCGTGGCG
>CALRIB010000076.1 GCA_943359705.1 Candidatus Nomurabacteria bacterium
AACGGTTGCATGCAGCCGCCCTGCTCGCTCTGAGCGGTGGCTTCGCAGCGCATCTCGGCGGTCCGTCGTTTGAGGCGGTAGTGGAGTCCATGAAAAGGGACGAGCTGGTCGAGGGTAAGTCGCCTAATGACTCAGCGCACACTTACGAAATAAAGGGCGCAGTCTACGGATGCGTCCTCACAGCGAAGGGGCTTAACGAAGCGGAGCGCATCCGACTGGCCCTCAGTCGATCGGGCATCGAGCTCGCATCGTAAAGCTTGATGCAGGTGCACATGTGAACAGGGCGCGCCGTGCTCGAGCGCGCCCTTTGGATTTGATAATCGAATTTATTCCGCCGGTTTCTCTTTAGTTTCTTCTGCGGGAGCGGCTGCGTCCATTTCGTCTTCCATTTCTCCCTTCGCTTCCGCGATGTCGGCAAGTTTCTCCTCCTTTTTCTCCTCGGTCTTTTCTACTTTTGCAGCAGCTTCTTCTGAACCAGCGACTTGGTCGCCGCCCATTGAGCGAATGTCGATTTTCCATCCGGTGAGGCGTGCTGCGAGGCGTACGTTTTGTCCGCCGCGGCCGATGGCGAGAGACTGCTGATCTTCTGCCACTTGCACGACTGCACGATTTTCATCGGCGAAGAGTTCGATGCCGATGACCTGCGCGGGTTTGAGAGCTTCTTTGACGAATTCCTCAGGCTTCTCGCTCCATTCGACGACGTCGATCTTCTCACCGCCGAGCTCGGAGGTGACAACTGCCACGCGTACACCGCGCTGACCGACGAGTGCACCGACCGGGTCGACGTGCTCATCGATAGATTTCACCGCGATCTTGGCGCGGGAGCCGGGCTCGCGGACGATGCCTTTGACTTCCACGACGCCGCTCGCCATTTCAGGTACTTCGGTCTCAAAAAGCTTGGTGAGGAAGCGCGGGTGAGAGCGGGAAAGGCGAATAAATGTGCCGCGCACGCCCTCGTCTACGCGCAGCAAGAGTGCGCGCACGCGCTCGCCCTGGCGGTAGCGCTCGCCGGGAATTTGTTCATCGTAGGGGAGGATGGCGGTGGCGCGACCGAGGTCCACGAAAAGGTTGCCGCGCTCGAAGCGCTGCACGTGGCCGGTGACAATTTCGCCTTCGCGTTCGCCGTATTCGGAGATGATCGATGCGCGCTCCGCTTCGCGAACTTTTTGCATGATGACTTGCTTGGCTGCTTGCGCGGCGATGCGGCCGAATTCCTCTCGCGTCTCGAGCGGGAAAGAAATTTCTTCGTCGAGTTGCGAATCCTTTTTGATGCGACGCGCGTCTTCTATCATGATGTGCTGCTCCGGATTGAAGCGGCTGCGCTGGTCGTCGGCGCCCTTGGCCTCCTCGTCTTCTTTGCGCACGAGCGTGTCGTCGACAACGATCTTGGCCTGGCGGAATTCCATATCGCCCGTCTCCGCGTTGAAGGATGCGCGTATGATTTGGCCGCGCTTGCCGTATTCGCGGCGATATGCGGCGGCGAGTGCTGTGGCGAGCGCATCGACTACAGACTCGCGCGAAATGCCGCGCTCCTGCTGGAGCTCTTCGAGTGCCGAATTTAGCGATTTGAGGTCAAAAAGTGACATAATTTCTAGGTAATTTGAAGCCTTTTAAAAAAAGCGTCCGCCAGAGGCGGAACTAATGAAGAGATTGTATTCTCATTTTTTAAAAAGTCAACGGCCCGAGAATCGCGGGCCGCTGTTAGTCTTGCTTCCTAGGGCGCATGCACCCGACCTTTTCGGTCTATTTTCCCCTCTGTCCGAGGTGAGCGATCAAGTCCGCCACGGCCTGACGAAGTGCGGAGTTCGACATGGTAAGTGCCCGTTGCTCCACGGCAGTGACCAGGTCGCGTCCAACGCCTTCGCTACCCCATCCGAGATCCATCACTTGAGCGAAAGCGGCGAGAAGCGACAGGGTGCGTTCATGCGGGTCGTCGTTCATGTTCATAGCGTCCAAGACGCCGTCGATCATCTCTTCGAGCGTCGGGCTATCAGCGCTATCGACCCCCGAGAGCCGTTGGCCGACGACCGTCAGCACGCGAATCTTTTCGGCATCAGTAAGTGGGGGCTTGAATCCGATTGCCTTCTTCGCAGCCGGTTTCACCAGTAGGACGATGGCAACAATCAGAAGCGCCGCCAGGATAGCCGCTATTGCCAGTTTGGACATGGAGTCCTCCCCAAAATGCGCTTAAGCGCTGTTGGAATGCAGTTCTGTCGAGATTGATAGCACAAGCCTCCCCGTGAGTACAGGAGGCCTACTTTTTCTTGAAAAGACCAATGAAACTATTGAAAATGTGGACGACCGTATCGATGAGCGGCTGGAGAGGATTTTGGAGATAGACACCGGCTTGCGCGGTTGTCTCCGTTTTCACTTGCGGCTTGGGAGCCGGCACCTTCGGCGCCGGCGTAGATTCTTCTGCAGAAGTTTGCACGGACGCGGAGCCGGGGGTTTGTGCAAATTGCGCGATTTGGTCGGCAGGGCTCCCGCCCGCAGTCGTGATTTCGGCGTACGAAGTTTGCTGCGGGGCGCGGCCGGCTCCGAGAAGCGACGGGACGGGACTGTCTGCACGTGGTTGATTGCCGGAACAATAGTCGGTGATGAGTTGGCCACTCGGAGCACGCATAGTGAAGACGACGTACTCTTCTCCTCGCGGCGGCGCCCATCCGCATCCGGCGGTGAGCGGCGTGTAGACAGTACTTATGGATGCAGCAGAACCCTTCCATACCGAAGAGACGCTGAATTGCATGGTGTACACGCCTGGGGCGCTGCTCGTGGCGATAAGCGTGCCGGAAAAGATCGTGTCGGCGCTCGTGATGCGGCTTTCGAGTGGTATCGCGGCGCATTCACATGCAAGTGCCAACGTTGGCATCGAAATAAGGAACACGAGGCAAACGCTAGCCGTCATATTCTTGAGTCGCATATACAAATGATACACCAGCGACACGCCGGTAATGCGATATAATCTACATGCACTTTTCATTTTGTCTTCTGGCTTTTACATTCTGGTTTGATCCGTATGTACATCAGCGACACTCATCTCAAATCTTTTCTCGCCGACGCGGGTTTGGTGTCGCAGAAAGATTTTGACGCTTCCGAGACGGAGGCAAAAGAGACGGGAAGGCCGGTCGGCGAAATTCTGACCGCGCACAGCCTGGTGGGCGAAGACGAACTGCGCCGCACGTACGCGTACATCCTCGGCATTCCGTTCGTCTCGCTCGTCGGCACGAATATCAAATATGACACGCTCCTCCTCATCCCGGAGCCGGTCGCGCGCCGCAACAACATCATCGCGTACAGCCACCGCGGCGACGAGCTCGAAGTGGCCATGCTCGACACCGACGACCTCGCTGCCATCGATTTCATCAAAAAGAAGACGCGCCTAAAGGTTTTGCCGCGCCTCACCGACGCCGCTTCCATCAAGTCGACGTTGAAGCAGTACCAAC
>CALRIB010000077.1 GCA_943359705.1 Candidatus Nomurabacteria bacterium
GAGTGGTTCAAACTGACGAATGCGACGTCGGCACCAAAATTGGTCGGCTTGAAATTCTTGGACTCTTTCGATACAGGACCAAACACCAAAGTAGTATCTCCCGCCTGCGCACGCACGCACGCCCCCTCATGGAAAGTCAAAATCATTCGGTCATTATACTCGATTTTCGAAATGAGCGCGGTAATTGACGTAGCACGATAGCAGGAGTAGCTTTGCGATGCGAGCGATGGACTACAGCCAAACTGTAGAGATCCGGATCTCGTACGTACGGGAGGGTTGTTGTCATGGGTCAGAAAAGACTCAGCACTGCTTTGCGCGAGGCGAGTATTTGCCTGCGGAGCAACGAGCCCAGGGCTTGGGTGAAGTGACAACGCCGTCGGGAAAGGAGGGCCAACAGCACATTCTTCTTGTTTACTGACCGCCTGGCGATAATGCTCGCTACAGCGGTATGATCGGCCCATAAGGGCCAACTGGCTAAAAGCCAAAAGGGGTGCTGCGACTTCGTGTCCAGCACCCCGCGCTTTTTGTACTTGCACCAAGCACTCCTCTTATATATAGTGCTCGCACGCCCTTCGGGCGTTTATTAATTAATAGGAAGTTCGGTAATGCTTTCCCGCTGACTGTCACGGTAGCGCAGGCGGGGTAGTCCGAACGAAATTACAATGGTTGCAGAAAAAGAAGAGAAGGTTGTTTTGAATGACGAAGGAGAAGTAGCGGAAGTGCCGGCAGAAAAGCAGGGCCCCATGGCCGAGCTGCTCACGATTGCACCCGAGCCGCCAAAAACCGATGACGTGGTCGAAGGACCGGTCATCGCCATCGGCCGCGCACGCGTGTTCGTCGACCTCCACCCGTTTGGTACGGGTATTATTTACGGCCGCGAATACCTCTCGGCTCGTGAAGCGCTCAAGAACGTAAACATCGGCGACACTGTCACCGCGAAGATCGTCGGCACCGACAACGAGGAAGGCTACATCGAGCTCTCCCTCCGCGAAGCTCGCCAGGCACTCATCTGGAACGAAGCCGAGGTCGCGATGCAAAAGAAGACCACCTTCGAGCTTGCCATCACGGAAGCCAACAAGGGCGGTCTCATTATCGCGTGGAACGGCCTCCAGGGCTTCCTCCCCGCCTCACAGCTCGCAGCAGCGCACTATCCGCGCGTGCCGGACGGCGACAAAGACAAAATTTTCGTCGAGCTGAAGAAGCTCGTCGGCACGAAGATAGAAGTAATGGTCATCACGGCCAACCCCAAGGAGCAGAAACTCATTTTCTCCGAGAAAGGCGCGGGCACTTCGCAGCGCGCATCGCTCGTCGAGAAATATCACATGGGCGACGTGGTGGAAGGAATGGTCACCGGTGCCACGGAATTTGGTGTCTTCGTGAAATTGGAAGAAGGATTGGAAGGCCTCGTGCACATCTCCGAAATGGATTGGGCACTCGTAGAAAACCCGAAGACCCGCTACAAGGCCGGCGAAGCGGTAAAAGTAAAAGTCATCGAAATAAAAGACGACAAAGTGTCGCTCTCCATCAAGGCACTCCTCGACGACCCATGGAAAGCAGCCGGTGCGAAATACAAGAAAGACCAGAAAGTGGATGCGGTGGTCATCAAGTACAACAAGCACGGCGCACTCGCCTCTATTGAGGAGGGCGTGGCCGGATTGGTGCACATCTCCGAATTTGGCAGCGAGACCGAACTCCGCGCTCGCCTCGAACTCGGCAAGGTCTACCCCTTCACTATCACCTTCTTCGAACCCAAGGATCGCAGGATGACGCTCAAGCCGGTTGTATAAGTACTATCGAGATAGTCGAAGGGCTGGGCCGCGTATTCTTGCGGTCGAGCCCTTTCGTGAGCCATGCTCACGAAGTGTTCTGCGGAACATTGGCCATCTCGGCGAGATCCTCAGCAAAGCGCCCACGACTCGCTTCCGACAGGAACGTATAGTCGTTCTCGTCGGCCATCCGTCTGCGAATTGCCGCTGCATGTTCGGCCTTCAATACCGCATCAGGACGGGAAGCGTCGTGCGCCAAATCACAAGTAGTCGCCTTGTGCTTGGCAATAATTGCGGCGCTGTCGTTGCGCTTCTTCTCCAGTGCCACTTGATCAGCCAGAAACCGCAAACGCATATCCACGAACAAGTCTCGCGCAATCATAGACATAGTCGATCTCCCAAAAAGGGTCAGCCCATTTGCTGCCTCGAGAAAGATACACGAACCCTTATTGGGGTCAATTGAACTGATTCATTGCTATCTGACGACCATCGCTGACGATTACTTTGAGTGCCTCGGCTGCTTTTTTGAAAATGGGCTTTAGTTCGTCCATTTGGCCGGGAGAGAATTTGTGGAGAATGAAATCATTGACCTCTTTGGCGTCGGGCTTGCGCAGCTTGCCCGACGCGGTCGCGGGCGAGACGCCGATACGCACCCGGGTAAACTTCTGAGTCCGCACCGCGCGGATGACACTCTCTAGACCCTTGTGTCCCCCACTGCTGCGGTCGTAGGAAATCTTCATAGTGCCGATAGGGAGGTCTAAATCGTCGTATACCACGACCAGTCGCTCCGCCGCCTTCTGACTTTTGATGAATTTCGCGACCGAGAAGCCTGATTTGTTCATAAAGGTGTCGGGAAGTACGAGTGCGACGGCCGTTTTACCTACCATTCCGCTCCCTATCGTCGCTTTTTTGAGTTTATCTTCGCGAAAACTGTTCATGCCGTTGGATTCAGCAAAAAAATGCACAGCCATGCGCCCCGCATTGTGCCGCGTGTTCGTATATTCGACGCCCGGATTGCCCAAACCCACGATGACCCATGCCATCGGGGCATCATATACCAAAAATTAAAAGCCAAAAGGCAAAATGTAATTAAAGAAGTGAAAAAGTATTCCGATTTTGGATTTTGGATTTTCCATTTTGGTTTCGCGCGCGATGGAACATCGCGCGCGCTTGGTGTCAATCCCACACGCACAGTACAATCTCGCGCATGAATGATCCTGTGATGCAAAAAGATTCATCACAAGGCACTCCGAAGAATTCCCAACTCTCTTTCATCGTTTACACTGTCGTCGCCGTCGGTCTCGCGCTCTTCATCCGCTTCTTTGTCGCCGCTCCGTACGTCGTTTCGGGCGCTTCAATGGAGCCGTCCTTCGAAAATTGGCACTATTTGATAATCGATCGCCTCTCCTACGACATCGGCAGCCCTCAGAGAGGTGATGTTATCGTTTTTGACCTCCCGCAAGACCTTTCCCGCTCGCTTATCAAGCGCGTTATCGGACTCCCCGGCGAAACGGTAGTGCTCGACGGCCAGGCAACGACGATAATCAACAAAGAACACCCCGACGGCTTCACGCTCGACGAGTCATACCTCGACCCGGCCAACCTCGGCGGCTCCAACAACCTCCGCGTCACGCTCAAGGACGGCGAATATTTTGTGCT